>JAUUXD010000019.1 GCA_030588705.1 bacterium
CTAACTGCACAAGATACTGATAACTATTCACCCCATCCACTTTCTCATAGAGATCGGCAAACTGTGACACCGCCCGAGGGTTTACCTCAATAATGGCTATCTGATCTGTTTCTGGATTGTACATAAATTCAATATTAAAAAAACCATTATCAAAACCGGTTTGTTTCATCAAGGTGGTAGCAATCGATGCCATGCGCTCCTGAACCGATTGGGGCAAGCAAGATGGATACTCAAATCGTTTGAACGAAATAGTACCGGGAAACATAATGGAATCGGTGACCCCTAAAAGCTCTACTTTCCCCTGATGCACAAATCCTTCAATTGTGCACTGTTCACCACGCAACAGCTCTTCAGCAATTAAATAGTTCGCAGATAGATCAAATGAACCATACGTTAAAAACCAGTTAAATTGTTCTAGAAACCCTTCAGGAAATTGCGCATGTTTCATCAAAGATAACAACTCATCACGCTGATGTATTTCATTGGCAAACACAGAAAAAAATGATTTGGTTGGTTTCAAAAAAACCGGCATAGGAATCGAATCAATACTGCTCATATCACGAGGATCAACTAACCAGAACGGTGGCGTAGCTTCCGGCACATATTGTTGCTGCCACAAGCGAGAATAATACTTATGCTGATGACCAATAACCACCGACGGATCTGGCCCCACCAGGCCTAATTTCTTTGCAACAATCGTTGCTAAAATAGATCCTGGATAATCCTCAGAGTAAACAATACCATCAACAGCATGCTGCTGTGCATAGGCAATAATATTCTCTAACATATGCTCAGGCTTAAAATCATATGAAAGCCACCCAACTCGATTACAAATAATTTTTTCTAATACCTGATCATCGTATTCATAGTAGAGCACACGACACTGAGAGGGGATGCCTGCTTTGACTATCTCTCGCTTATCTCGCTCGGTAGGACAGACCACTAGAATCGTTTTCATCACCAGTTCCCCAACGCTATACTCACATACGAGATCACGTTACCGGAAATTAGTTATTCCTGCATAGGGATCAAAAAAACCGGCAGAAATATCCTCATGATAGACCTTCGCATAGATAATGCACAAAAGCGGCGCCTACCGGTTTATGTCTTATTCGTGTGTATCTGTGATCTTAAAAGATCTCCATTTCAGTTACAGCCTAGCTCTAAACCTTAATCCCTTTAATTTTTCTTTGGCTTGAATCTCTGCTCCCGACTGAGCACCATACCATCTCAATAATTGAGCGGTGACTAGACTTTCTCCAGCCTGTGCCGCATCCAATGATCCATAACCATGCGCATCTTTATCATTCACCCGAGCACCGGCTTTTACCAAAAGCCATGCCCACACAAGTCTTCCTTCTGCCGCAGCTATGTTCAACGGAATTCTTCCATTCCTATCCGGAAGATCTGGCAATAGTAATTCAAAAAGTGAAAACAATACTTTGCCTGGAAATTCCCGTATTCCCTCGCACAAAGATCTATTAGAGCGGCCCGAGAGAGGCGGTATAACTTCACAGAAATTCTTCATAGCCCAAGCCGATTGACCAACAACCAACAGTCCGAGCAATAACACTACTATCTTTTGTTTCATGATTTCTCCAAAAATAATTTTCCTAATTTTCTTCACTTTTATAGCTCCCCATAATACCAGCAAACCCCTGTTAGTTAAAAAAACTACTCAACCATACTTCTGACGCGTTATTCCACAGTCACCGATTTGGCCAGATTCCGGGGCTTATCAATCGGGCGATCAAGCTCTTTGGCAATCGCATAAAAAAGGAACTGCATGAGGCCGGTCATAGCGAGAGGCCCAAGCAATGGATTCACATGGGGAATAATAAAAGAAACGTCTGCAATATCCAAAAGCTGTTTTTGATCTTCAAAGGCAAAGGCAGTCACTTTTCCCTTGCGGGCCTTAATCTCCTGCACATTTGAAACGAGCTTTTGATACACAAGCGGATCCTGATGAGAAAACACAAACGTCATCATCCCTTCATCCACTAATGCCAACGGCCCATGTTTGAGCTCTCCTGCCGGGTAGCAGGTGGCAAAGATATAGGCGATTTCTTTTAGTTTGAGGGCTGCCTCAAGCGCAAAGGGGTAACTGATATGGCGCCCTAAAAAGATCATATTTTTGTACTGAGCATACTCTTTTGCATACGTTTGCATGATCGGCATGCGATAGTTCTCAATGCAGTTTTCAAGCACTTCGGCCACCACCAAAAGCTCCTTCTCCGCTTGCTGCATTTTTTTGGAGGTAATAATTTTTTTCTCCAGCGCAATCCGATGCGCAAGCCAATAGAGCGCGGTCAGCTGCGTGGAAAATGACTTTGTTGAAGCTACCGCTATTTCCCGCCCTGCCTGCGTGAGAATAAAACCATCCGATTCACGCACCATCGTACTCGATGAAACATTGGTAAGCGCAATGATTGGCAACGCCATCGATTTAATGAGACGCATTCCCTCGAGCGTGTCTGCCGTTTCTCCTGATTGAGAAAGCGCAAGATAAAACGAATTTTTTTGTGCAAAGAGTGGCATGTGGCGAAACTCTGAAGCCAGATGTACCCGCGTGGGAATCATGCAAATTGTTTCGAAGAAAAACTTCGCAATGTACGCAGCGTGCCAGGAGGTACCACATCCGAGTAAATTTATAGAATCAAGCTGCGCTATCGATTGTTCCGTCACTCCCATATCATCCCACACACGATCATGGACCGTGCTCAAGAAATCAACGGTATCGTGAATTGCTCCCTTTTGCTCATAAATCTCTTTGAGCATGTAATGATCATGCCCTTGCTTTTCATACATATCCCAGGTGAGTTCCACCTCCTGAATATTCATCGGAAGCGGCGTTCCATCAAAATGATACAGCTCAATCATATCTTTATGCACTAGCGCAAAACTTTCATCGGGAAGAAACAGAACTTTATTCGTTTTACCGGCAAACGCAAGCATATCGGATGCCACATACATCTCCCCATCACCAATCCCCACACAGAGTGGCGATCGCTTTCGCACAAGCAGCATCACATCTGGTTTATCCTGCAAGATAGTAATGAAAGCATACGCTCCCTGCAAATACCCCACCAGATCTAAAATGGCACCTTTGAATGTTTTATGTGTTTTATAGAGCGCTTCAAAAAGATGTGCAATAATCTCGGTATCAGTATCAGAATGAAATACATGACCAGATTCAAGGAGTTTCACTTTTAATTCACGATGATTCTCGATAATCCCGTTGTGCACAATCGATATCGTTCTTTCACAATCAAATTGTGGGTGCGCATTTTTTACTGATGATGCTCCATGCGTAGACCAGCGAGTGTGGCCAATACCAGTGAATCCATCAATCGGTGAATCCTCCAGTTTGGTCACCAAATTGTGCAGTTTCCCTTCAGCTTTTACATACAGCAATCGATTATCATCGGGATGCAAGCAGGAAAAGCCTGCAGAATCATAACCACGATATTCAAGGCGAGAAAGCCCCTCCATTACAAATTCCCTGCTATACCCCCTGCCTATATAGCCAACAACAGTACACACTGCCTATCCTTTTTTTTGGGACTCATCACAACAATTAAGAGAAGGAATCGGTATCTATTACCGTTTCACGAATTGGAATTTACGACGAGCACCCTTTTGACCAGGTTTCTTCCGTTCCTTAACGCGAGAATCTACGGTTAATAATCCATGCTGTCGCAATACGGGACGGAGTGTTTCGTCTATTTGAAGAAGACCACGAGAAATCGCAAGTTTAACCGCATCGGCTTGGGATACCTTGCCACCACCGCGCACAGTTACTTTGATGTCGTAATTAGAACTAATAGGCACCAAACGCATTGGCGTTTCAGCCAATTGAACATCTAGTTTTGTGTCAAAATACTTTTTAAGATCATTCGTATTTACACGAACATTCCCTTTGCCGCGACGAAACCACGCACGAGCTACGGAAGTTTTTCGGCGCCCTACACCGTGCGCCAAAGAGGTATTTTTTCCCGATACTGCCACTTTTTCCAGTGTTTGTGCCATAATGTTCTTAAACCTTTCTTAAGTCGATTCGCCTATTTCAGGCCTGTAATAAGCCTTTATAGTAATCAAACAACGCTCAATTGTCAAAATTCCCTACTCTTACCCCAGCTCCATACATTACACCGGGGACCCCATTCCGCACTATCAAACTTTCTATCAAAAGTTCTTTCCCTTAAAAAGATGGCGTCAGCCAGGCGTAGCTTGCCGAGCCGGAAGGCCCGGATAAGCGTAGACTGGAGCCGATGATCGGAATTGAACCGATGACCTACTGATTACGAATCAGTTGCTCTACCCCTGAGCTACATCGGCGGCCAAGGGGATTTAGTATACCAGTTTTCCATAAAGAGCAAAGGAGAAATCGGCTATTTACGCTCCTCAAATGCCTCCTGGCAAAGAATGCATCGGGCCGCGTTAGGATAGGAAATAAGACGTTTTTCTGAGATATCTTCGCCACAATCAATACAGATCCCATAAGTGCCAGCCTTGAGCTTATCAAGAGCCTGGACAATGCGGTTATATTCCATAAGCTCGGTATCCTGCAGGGAATTACGCAAAATTTCCATGGTAGCCGTAAGAGCCTGATCGCCCGGATCTTGCACCTGACCGTCAGTAAGCTTTTCAGTGGCAAGGGCTCTGAGCTGCTCCTCTATCTCATTTCGCCGCTCTATCAATGCCTTCTCTATCGCAGCCAGATCGCGCTTTTTTACACTCATCCTTTTTTTCCCTTTTTTGTTGAAAAAATTGCTTCAAGACGTGCTGAGCTTCCCCTGCACAGACTCCCTGTTCTATATAAACGTCTTTCTTGTATACCGAAGAGATTGCCATATTGTCAAGCTGGTACCCAAAGCGAGGAGATTTCACGGCATAAATCACCCTGCTCAATCGGCTGAGCTGTATTAAGCCCATACACATTCTGCATGGCTCAAGTGTTATGTAGATGCTGCACCCATCCAAGCGCCAATCACCGATCGTTTGAGCAGCCTGTTCAATAGCCGCAACCTCAGCATGGGCAGTTTGTACCTTTTTCGCTTCAACCTGATTATGGCCATTCCCAATGATAGTTCCCTCTTGGTTGACCACCACCGCACCGACGGGCACCTCATCAGAGTCTGATGCTCGCTTGGCTAGCTCAAGGGCTTTATGCATGTAATATTCATTCCCGTTCATCATTAGGATCGCCCCCTACATAACCCATTCCAAAAATGGCGATGCACGCATTGAAAAGTAGCAAAAAATTGAAAACCGTTTAAACTGTTTTTAAGGTCATTTTAGTATACTAAGAAACATAAAATTTGCTATCAAAGCGACGTTTGCCAAAGGGCTAAATCCTATGAGTACCGATTCTGGAAACAAACCAAAAGAATATAAAGCACATGCCATTAAAGTTATGGAGGGGCTGGAGGCGGTCCGTAAACGCCCTGCTATGTATATTGGATCTACAAGTCCTCAGGGATTGCATCATCTCGTGTATGAGGTAGTTGATAACTCAGTCGACGAAGCTCTTGGCGGCCACTGTAACCAAATCGATGTTACTCTTCATGATGACGGCTCCGCGAGCATTGAAGATAATGGGCGCGGTATCCCAACCGACATCCACCCAACCGAAGGAGTCTCTGCTGCCGAAGTGGTATTAACGAAACTGCACGCGGGCGGAAAATTCGATAAAGATTCGTACAAGTTTTCAGGAGGATTGCATGGAGTGGGTATTTCGGTAGTAAACGCCCTTTCAGAATGGCTTGATCTTACCGTGTATCAAGAAGGAAAAGAGTTCAAACAAACCTTTAAGCGAGGCAAACCGGTTGCACCGCTCAAAGAAGTGGGCCCTTCGGAAAAACAAGGAACTCTTATCCGGTTTATGCCCGATTCAAAAATCTTCGAAGAATCCATCGCTTTTAGCTTCGATACGCTTTCAGCCCGTTTACGAGAGCTTGCTTTCCTCAACAAAAATCTACGCATCATCATCATTGATGAACGGCAAGAGAAAAAGCATGAGTTTTGCTTTGAAGGGGGCATCGTCTCGTTTGTTAAAGAAATTAATAAGAAAAAATCTCCTCTGTTTAATGAGGTGATTTACTTAGAGCATAGTGACGATAGATATATTCTAGAAATAGCTCTCCAATACAACGATGGATATGGTGAGCAACTATTCTCGTTTGTGAACAATATTAATACCACTGAAGGCGGAACTCACGTCTCTGGTTTTAAATCAGCACTCACAAAAGTATCTAATCGTCGCGCCCAAGCATTACAGATATTAAAGGGTGAAAGTTTCTCAAGCGAAGATGTGCGTGAAGGGCTTGTGTGCGTGATCAGCATGAAGGTTCCTGAACCGCAGTTTGAAGGACAAACCAAAACGAAATTAGGCAACAGCGAAATAAAGGGAATCGTTGATTCTTGGACATTCAGCCGCCTCGATTCATTTTTTGAAGAAAACCCGGCCATTATTAGAAAGATTTTACAAAAAGCTGAGATTGCAAAACGAGCACGTGAAGCAGCTAAAAAAGCCCGCGATTTAACCCGACGTAAAACAGTCCTTGAATCAGCAGTGTTACCCGGAAAGCTTGCCGATTGCACGAATGAGGATCCAACAGAAACCGAACTATTCATCGTTGAGGGTGATTCTGCTGGTGGTTCAGCAAAGCAAGGTCGCGATAGAAACAATCAGGCTATTTTGCCACTTAAGGGTAAAATCTTAAACGTGGAAAAAGCACGGCTCGATCGCATTCTTTCAAACGAAGAAATTAAATCCCTTATTGCTGCTATCGGCACGGGAATTAGTGATGAGTTCGATATTAAAAAAGCGCGATATCACAAAATTATTCTGATGACCGACGCCGACGTTGATGGTGCCCATATTCGCACCCTACTCCTTACGTTCTTCTTTAGATATATGAGCCTCATCATTGAAAGTGGCTATCTGTATATCGCGCAGCCACCACTCTACAAAGCAAAGATCGGCAGAAAGGAACAGTATCTCAAAGATGACAAGGCGCTCAAACAGTTCCTTTTCGATTGGGCACAGGAGCAAACCACATTGCTCATTGATGGCAAACCAATCGATCACACCACCTGGAATCAATTTCTACGTGAAGCACAACAGTATGATGAACTTATCATGCAATCCAGCCCGCGGTTTAAAGTTAGCTACGATCAATGTAATAAGCTCATAAACGCTCTTCGCAAAATTCCATGGAAAGAGGGTGAAAGCTTAGAAACGTTGGTAAGCAACCTGCAAAAAATCTTCCAAAAATACACCATTAGCATTGGGGAGCAGAAGCTCACCCCAGAAGAGGAACAGGAAACGGAAAGCCCATTCACCTCATTCCTCGTATTTCAAATCAGAAATACCCGCTGGGAAGTACCCGTTGATTTCTTCAGAGCCCCTGAAATCAAAGAATTAGTAAAACGAGCAGAGCTTCTCAATCCGCTCACCAAAGAATGGCGGCTGCAGATCATCGGCAAAGAGAAGTTCGTTGATGGTTCTGATATTATGGAGCTCGTGAATGGCATTGGCACGATAAGCAAACCGTTCATGAACATACAACGCTACAAAGGTCTTGGTGAAATGAACCCCGATCAGCTGTGGGAAACATCAATGGATGTAAAAACACGTACCTTCCTCAAAGTATCGATTGAAGATGCTCTTGAAGCAGATCGTTGGTTCACCACACTCATGGGTGATGATGTGCAAGGCAGAAAAGAGTATATCGAGCAGTATGGCCAGTTTGTGAAAAATCTGGACGTCTAGATCTCTTTATGTACGCTAACGGTACTGCACAACATCCATACAAAATACCCTCGGATTATTTGGAACCAAAAGAAGACAATGCTCAAACCGATTACACTATTTGCTGAAAAGCATTCGCTTATTCCCAAAAATAGCACGATCGTCCTTGGATTATCGGGAGGGCCTGATTCTATCTTTCTGTTACAGTTCTTGTGCTATCTGCGCGATCAAGGAATCATCAAACAGATTATTGCCGCCCATCTTGATCATGGATGGCGCGCTAATTCTGCCAACGATGTTACGTTTTGCAAACAGGCAGCACAAGCAGCCAATGTTCCGTTTGCCACTGCACACATTTCTGATTACACGCAGGATCTTCCTCGTAAAGGATCTAAGGAGGAACTGGGCCGATATGCACGGCGCCTATTCTTAGAACAGGTTATGCAGAAACATCAGGCAACCGCAATTGCCCTCGCGCATCATCTACAAGATCAAGAGGAAACGTTTCTCATCAGATTGATCCGTGGCACCAGCCTCACCGGTTTGTGCGCAATGTGGCCAAAGCGGGGCCATTATGTTCGTCCCCTTCTTGAAACAAACAAACGCGATATCCTGCAGTATCTTGATGAACATCAGATCCTGTATCTTATTGATCCAACGAATGAATCCCCCTCATTCTTGCGCAATAGAATCCGCACCAACGTGATGCCGGGCCTGCATGAATCTGATGATCGATTTGATGCCAACTTTTTAGCCACGCTCAATCGATTACAAGCAATTGAAACCTATCTTGCTGAGCACACGAGCGAACTCCTTGGGAGAATGACTCATCAAGAAAACGGGCATTTAGCGCTTGAGATCCCAAAACTTCTTGAACTGCCTACTATCATGCAGTACCGGATTCTCATGGAATGGCTCCAAGAAGCACAGGTTGCCATCCCCACCTCCCAACAGTTCTTGAATGAAATTCTTCGTTTTTTGGGCCAACCAGAGAGCAAAAGCCACGAAATCCACCATCAATGGCTCCTTCACAAGAAGAAAACCCTCGTCTGGATTGAGGGCACATAAGCCTTCCTAGTCGCCGCAGATTGCCAGCTCCCCCCCCTTTGCAAAAAGCCTATTTCTCTGGTACTTTCTATTAGGTGGGAGTAGTACAAAATAGTCAGCAAAACACCCATACTGAGGAGCTACTTTATGAGGAAGATCTGGCCTGCCACGATAGCATTGATCTGCATGATACAAGCAATTATCCACGCAAACCCATTCATTCCCGAACTCGTAAAAAGATTCGAATATTCCAGCGATATGCGTCCCATTATCGAACAACTTCACAAACGAAATCTTTCTGCAACAACGTTTGTTCGCTTAGCGGCCAAACAGAAAGTGCGACAGGCACTCGATGAATTTACCGTATATCATTGGGAAGATCATCAAAAGATACAATGTATCGAAACCGCTATTAAAAACATGCCTCAAACAAGTGGTCCTATTACATACAGGTGCCCTAAAAGGCTGCAAGAAAGCATTCCAGACCTGCGACGCATTGTAGAAAATCCTGCGTATAGTTGGCCACAAAATGTTACTGTTCAATATGGCACGCAAAGTGAACCAACAACCATAGCATTTCCCCGTACTGATGGATCATACAAGTTTGCATTGTATCTGCCTCCTTCCTTTCTTGGACTTTCACCAGAAGAGCAAGCAGCTCTGCTGGGGCATGAACATGCCCATATTGTTAGGCATCACAATGAACGTATCTATGAGCTCCAAACCTTTCCTCTTAAGCTGTTCTGCACAGAAAGAAACAAATCCCCACAAGAAGCCTTAGCTCTTTTTCAAAACGGTACATGGTCAGCAGAAAAAGCAAGTGACTCAGAAGCTCTACAAGAGGTCTGCAAAGCACAGGAATTTGAGGCCGATTGGCTAGCATTATTACACAACAATCCCCGCAGCATAAAAACGGGCATGGAACGCATACTAACCGATAAAGAACCCGATTCAGAACATCCAAGTAACACAGAACGGCTTGCGTGGGCCAGAAGAATTGTTGATCTTTTGGAACTAGAGAAACAACTTGCGCACAAGACGCGTCCCGTATAACTATTTCTTCTTTTTGTTCAGTTGCGCTATTCTGATCTCTGTATTACTCAAAGGGATCAGTAATGGAACAGAAACTTTCGCGCTATCAAAATATTATCGTCCTTCTCATCACCCTCCTTCTTCATGCAGGTATCATTCTTTCCATTATCATCATGAAATTTGATCATCCCCTTTCAGAGGCGATGGTAGTTCTTGCGCAAGATAGTGAACCCGAACAATATCAGACTCCGCAAAACGATTGGGTGACCACAAGTCAAGCTTTAGCTACCCCTTCCTCCTCCGCTAAAGCTACCCAGGCGTCGCCAAAGGCTATGCCGGGCACAGCGGCGGACAGGTCGTCGGACAAGCCCGAACCACAAACACAAGAACAGCAGGCAGAGCAAGAGCCCGCACCGATGCTCAACGAAGAACAAATGCAAAATGCGGTTTCACTTGCACAAAAATTGTTGGCTCGCGCAGAAAAACGTGAAGTCACCAAGAAAGAGGTAAAGAAATCAGAACCTCCTGAGGAACAACTGGTCAAACAGGAACAACCTCAATCACCGTCTCTCACGTTGGCACAACTCACACAAGGATTCATGCAACATCTGCAAGAAAGTCCGATGACTGTACGAAGCCAAAAGCAAGGACAGGCAAGCATGGAACAACTTCAGCAGATGCATTATATGCAAAAAATTATCGGCTGCATCGTAAACTCCTACAAGATTCATAACAATAGCAGCCTCAGGGGCTACAACATGCAGCAAGCACGCATCCAGCTAGCGATCAATAAAGATGGCACCATTCACACGCTCCAACTTGTGCAATCATCAGGAAATATGACAATCGATCAGTTCCTGCTCACCATGTTTCAAGATGCAAGCAGCTCATTCCCTCCAATGCCATCCTCATTTAAAGAGCAAACGTTCTATCTGCCCCTTTTTAATGTGGATCGATTAGAATCGTTCCAATCGACTAATGGGTGGTATATCGACAACTCGATGCCGTAAATATAAAAAAATCTTTCCGCATTCATCCATCGCATGGTACCGTATAGAATAATGCCAACCATAGCGACGGAGATTGCAATGAAGTACACAGTTCCGCTCCTTCTGATTAGTACCGCAACAAGCCTGTGCATCTACGCAAACGAGTGCGACGTCCTTCTTATGCCCCTTTGGGATAATTTGGAAAAAAACAATATGATCGAGCGAGATCTGGGTGGTGCATGGATTTTAGTCGGCAGCATCACGTTCCACAAAAAATCAAAACAGGTTGCAAAGCTCGCAAAAATAAACCTCGAATGGCATGGAGATCCGATTGAAAATCTCAGCGGATCACTGTACAAAAAAATTCCAGAAAAAGAGTTCATGCCTATTGAAGATAATCTGGTATGTGATGGCTCCTGGAATAAACGCCATCAGCGACTCGTTCTTGATTTTAACGATCGCAAACAAACACTCGGCCCTCGCAACATTTTTTATCTCGTTTTTACCGTCCCCGAATCGATCGAATCAACGTTAAAAAACGGCTATTTTAGTCTCACACAAACCAATCTTCCTGATTCCTTGTATAAAAACAACCAAGATTTGAAACTTGATCTTGCACAGGCAACCGCCCCTCTCTCTCGCTCGTTCATAACCCCCGTTTCTTGACACGAACCCTAATCCCTATACACTTTGTGGCCAACAACCACAAAGGAAATCATGGCGCGCATTGTCATCATCGGAGCAGGACTAACCGGCATATCTGCCGCCTACCATCTAGAAAAAAAACAGTGCTTTGAATACGAACTATTCGAAAAAGAGGCCATCTACGGCGGTTTATGCCGATCGATCACGCAAGATGGATTTACCTTCGATTATACCGGGCATCTCCTGCACGCAAGTGACGATTACTTTTACGGGCTTATTAAAAATTTGGTGGGCCTCGAACAACTCAATGTTATTCAACGGCGTTCTTTTATTTATTCACAAAACCGGCACACCCATTATCCTTTTCAAGTAAATTTACATGGATTACCCCATGAGACGATCGTAGAATGTATTATCGGATATATTAATCGCCCCCAGATAGCTGCACCCACCACCTTTCGCGATTGGGTACTCACCACGTTTGGCAGCGGACTGGCAAAGCATTTTTTCTTTCCGTATCAGCAAAAGATTTTTGCCCATAAAGTTAATCACCTTACGGCACAGTGGACACAACGGTTTGTGCCCTCCACTTCACTCAAACAGATACTCTCTGGGGCTCTTTCTGATCCATCTGATGAACAAGCAATCGGATATAATGCACGATTTTTATATCCCAAACGTGGCGGCATTTTCACCTGGGTCTCAAAGCTGGCCAAACAACTTTTGGGCACGATACACACAGGCTACAACGTACGGGCCGTTAACATGAGCAGTAAAACGGTTACCTTTGCCAACGGACACATTGAGCCGTATGATGTTTTGATCTCCACAATGCCCCTTGATCGTTTGCTTTCACTGCTCCACGAAAAAGCATCCACCCATCTTGCACCAGGCCGCAGCAAGCTACAGTGCAATCAGGTGGTTAATCTCAATATTGGGGTTAATCGTCCCGATCTTTCAAAAAAACATTGGGTCTATTTTCCTGAAAAGCAGTATCCCTTTTATCGCGTAGGATTCTGGCACAATTTTTCCAGCGCAATGGTACCTTCTGGCTGCAGTTCGCTTTACGGCGAGTTTGCGTTTAAAAATAGATCAAAACGCTGGGTCAATGGCATGATAAAACAATCAATGAACACCATCAAAAAACTGTATGGGATCAACCAATCAGACGTGATCACCGAAAAGATTATTTCGATCCCTCACGCATACGTAACATATGATCAGTGGCGGGAACAAAACCTACCATCACTTTTGCAACGGCTCGAGGAGAATAATATCTACTCGATAGGCCGGTATGGCGCCTGGAAGTACGCCAGCATGCAGGAGGCAGTGCTCGACGGAAAAGCGGTAGCAGATCAAGCAATTGCGCGCTTGGAAACCAGTCCATTTCTGGTTGCAATACCAACACCAACAAAAGGAATTTCAAAACATGAATGAATTTTATAAAAACAAAAAAGTAGTCGTAACGGGTGGATGTGGCTTTATCGGTTCCCATATTGCGCACAAACTAATTGAATTAGGCGCACAAGTAACCATCCTTGATAATCTGGCCACCGGATCGCTCGATAATATTGAGAACATTAAAGATAAGCTAACGTTCATTAAAGAAAGCATTGTTAACTTCGAGGCTTGTGATAACGCAATTTCAGGCAATGAAATCATCTTTCATCTAGCAGCTTTTATTTCCGTGCCTGGCTCAGTGCAGGATCCTCAGGCCTGCCACAAAACCAACGTGGATGGCACATTCAACATTCTGCATGCAGCAAAAAAACATGCGATCAAGCGGGTTGTCTTTTCATCAACGTCTTCAGTGTACGGCCCACGGGAAGATCAATGCCAAGAAACCGACACACACTTGAATCCGGTTTCTCCCTATGGAGCCACGAAACTAATGGGAGAACTTTATTGCAAACAGTTTACGCTTCTTTATGATCTGCCTTGCGTGATGCTCCGTTATTTTAACGTGTATGGTCCACGCCAAAATCCGCACTCGCAGTACGCCGCGGTGGTTGCCAAGTTTGAATATCATATGAAACGAAATGAACCGATCACCATTTATGGCAATGGCTCACAAACGCGCGATTTTGTTTCGGTGGATGAAGTGGTACATGCAAATCTACTGACCGGCATGGCGCAAGAAACATTGGTTGCAGGACAGGTGTTTAATATCGGAACCGGTAGATCGATCTCCGTGCTCGAACTTGCTAATCAGATGAAGGAACAATACCCGCACTACACGGGAGCCACTAAATTTGAACCGGCTCGCGATGGTGATGTGCCACATACACAGATGAGCGCGAAGAAATACGAGAAGTTAAAGGGTATTTTGTAAATCTATTAATTTTTAGGAGCTTCATAAACCGGACTTGGCTGCGACCATGGTTTTGATTGCTCGGGCCCTGGAACCAAAACCATAACTCCCAAACCAGCAAGAGATGATGCGGTAAATATTCCAAGTGGAACAGCAATGGCAATAACCATGCCAAGATTATCGAGACGTCGGTAGGCTCCTTCAACAGCACTGTCTTCTTGATGACAATGCACTTTCATGCAGGCCATATATGTCTTTATTTTTGCTTGTATTTCCTCATAGCCCTTCGACCCTACCTGATACGTACCACGTCTTCTAATCCTTTTCGCCCTATTCCATTCTCTATGTTCCTGATTACAATGTTGCCCTATACAAGCGTTAAACGTGCTTTTTGCGGCTTCTAATTCCTTCTGTGCTTCTTTAACCCGGGCAATCAGTCCTTTTGGCTTATACTTCTTGATCATCGCAAGTGCTTCGCGTACTTTTGATACCCCATATTTGTCTATAAGCATACGGAGCTTGTTTTTCGCCGCAGGCTTCTGCTCCTGAGCGGCAGACTGTTTGGCAAGGGCCATATGCTCCTGCGAAGCGATGGAATACGTAGATTGGAATGAGAATGAGATGAATAGGAGTAGTGATATGATCTGCTTCTTCATGGATTTCCTTTTGATTACGAAATTTTTACGGTGACTCAGCTCTGTATAGATCATCTACTGCACGATACAAACGGATTGCCGTTGGATACCGACGTATCAGTTTCCCCGCCAGATCGTTTGCCAATAGCCAATCTTTTCTAGTAACCTGAACCCCATCCTCTGCCAGTGCGTCCACCACCTTGATCAAACCGGATATGTCCATAACGATATCGGTTGGATGTGAAATTACCTCCTCAAAACGTCCTTTCAAAAAGGCACCTATTAAAGAAAATCCCTGAAACCGTATATCCTTAAGGCTGCTATCGCTTGCCATCTTCTCGTTAAACTTAATAATCTCGAAATCTTTAGGAGAAGTTACCGATTTGATATTATCCCAAAGTTCTTTATGTTCAGGGCTCAATGTTTCTCCCAATGCTCGTTTACCCCCAGCCACAACCCCCGCAGCAACCAAAGCGGCTACCAATACAGAAATAGCGCCCAGCTGTGCTCGTTTTGCTTTCGTGCAGTTATCGCCTTTGCGCAAACAACGAATATTTTTACGAACATTCAATAATTTTTTGGCCTTCTCAATAGAACCTTTGACTCCCTCGAATGCGGGATACGTAGATTGGAATGATAATGAGATGAGTAAAAGTAGTGAGATGATTTGCTTCTTCATAGACACTCCTTAAAACCCAGAACAGTACTGCCTTTCGGCAGTACCGCACTGAGATCGAAACAATCGCCAATCACTAGGACCAACGACCATTTCAATTTTTAATCCTCCTCCTTCTCCCCAGCATAGTACTGCCTGTTACAGCAGTACCATGCTAAGACGAAACACTCGTCAACCACACGGGCAACGAGGTTCCTATTTTTCACCCTCCCATTTTCCCAGCATAGTACTGCGTTTTACCGCAGTACCGTGCTAGGCGGAATACCTTTCGGGTTTCTTTCGAAACCTTCCAGTTCTTCCACTACTAACTCTAGCAAAGTTGATATCGAAAAATAAAGGGTTTTATTAAAAAAAGGTAAACCATTTTCTGATGTTCGCTCTAAGTCACCCATTTGGTCTTATAAAAAATTGATGATATACTGAAAAACTCAGTTAAATAGGGATTTCCCACGTATTAAAAGGTTATAAAAACGAATATGAGCAAACGAGACTATTATGAGGTATTAGGGGTACCCAAATCCTCCCCCCAAGAGGATATCAAGGCGTCCTATCGGAAACTGGCCATGAAATACCACCCCGATCGTAATCCCGACAATAAAGAAGCTGAAGATAAGTTCAAGGAGGCTGCAGAAGCCTATGAAGTACTCTCGGACGATCAAAAGCGAGGACAGTATGATCAATTCGGCCATTCTGGGGTAGATGGCATAGGTGGCCACCATGGCCCTGGCGGGGGCATGAACATGGAGGATATCTTTGAAAGTTTTGGAGATATTTTCGGTTCCATGTTTGGCGGTGGCGGCGGTCATCGGCAACAAGCACGCCGTTCTGGCCCACAGCCAAAACACGGCCATGATCTCGCCCAAGATGTAACCATCTCGCTCAAAGAATCATATGAAGG
>JAUUXD010000039.1 GCA_030588705.1 bacterium
AAGGTGGTACGATGGTGATACAGAATAAAGATATACCTGCCAGCTTAAAGGTGTATATCACCCCACGCATCAGTATCTCTGATACCCGTGAAAATACGGTAAATATGCAAGTTGAAATCAAAATTAATGAGTATAAATCTGCCACTAATGACACCAGAATAACCCGTAATGTGATCACAAATGCCACGGTGGTAACCGGCGATGTACTCGCACTCGGTGGCCTGATTCGGACCAATGAAATAGATACGATCAGAGAAACGCCGGTACTCAGTAAAATTCCCATTATTGGCTGGCTATTCAAAAAACGGGCAAAATCGAAACAGCGCACCAATCTTACCGTATTTATCTCCCCAACCATTATTGAAGCTCGTCTGCGTAGTGGAGTGGGTGACTACACACGAGACTACCTGAACCTCACGAAAGAGTACGCAAAAAGTGGCGATCTATTTGACTCTCTTAAAGATCCAATTACCCGCTGGTTCTTTACCGAGGAGTCTGCTACCGAGAAATTTACCAAAGATTTTATGAAGTATGACAACGCCAACAAAACTCCTATGCCCCATCAACATACAGAAAAATCCGATAAGAAACCGGTACTTGCTCAGGCAGAACCAAGCATTATTATGGAACAACAAAAGAAACAAATGGATCAGCTAAAAGATCTCTTTCAAGACGTTGATAATCCATTTGCCAATATTGAGAAACCAAAAACAACTGCGTAGAGCTACTCTTTTCCGAGAAGTAATGGATCATTCGTCTCTCCATATTCTCGCTGGAAACTATCCTATCCAGGACTGCCTAAAAAAGAGGCTCCCCCCTCTCTCTTTTATCCCTATTTATTGGTCCTTTTTGACCAAAAGCACCAAACAGGTTAAGATTATGAGAAAATAAGGAATTGATTACTAGCACAATACTTTTTAATCAACATTTTGGAGGATACAATGAAAAAACCATTATCGTTATTTTTTATAGTACTTATTCTTAATATTGCCCCTCTTGAATGTATGCAGCAAGGACGTTCTGGATTATCCAGAAAAGAAGCACGGCAGGCTCGCCAGGTAGCTCAAAAACAAATGAATTTTTTAAGCAAGCCTTCACATCGTGAATTTCGGGGAGGTTCATGCGATCAAGGAATTACTGGGAAACGTACATTGCTATGTCTATTCATGGCAAGTTTGCTTATGACACAACCTGTAGTGGCATTGTCTAACGCAGGGCAACAGGCCGGTGATACATCGGGACCAGCTCATCGTGAAACTGTTGCGTTACAAGCATTATTAAAAAATGCTGCCATTTCTTTTTCCCGACCAGCACCTATACAATTTGGGCTCCGAGAGGTTGAGCGTATATCAGCTGATCATGCTAGTTCAACAGCAAAAAAATCTTTCTTTGAGCGAGAATTTACTTGTGAGATGACACCAATGTTTCGTTGCCAGCCTACAAAACCGCTTTTGGATGGGACATTGCAGGCATGTGCCGATAGCTTGGATAGTTTTGTTCATGATTTTAATGAGTTTGCACAACGAAATCCGGTTGCTGCGCAAACTGCTACTGAGGGAGCATTGCTTACCATAAAAACAATGTATGGTGCCATTGCTGGAGGTGTAACCACTAAAACAGTGGCTGGTGTAGGAGTAGGCGCTGCTATCGGGGGTGGAAAGGGTGTTGTTGATGAAGCATTGGGCTCTATAGTCGAGGAATTCGCAGGAGATAAGATTCGTGATGCCGCTGAGTATGGTAGTAAACATATAGCTCCTCTTTTAATGCACCTAGATGGAAAACTTACTGAAGAGTCCGCCAGAAAGATGGGAAGCTTATTTGGAGGAGCCTTTTTAACCAGTTCTCAATTCCTTAAATTTATGCGATCTTTTCCCGATGTCCTGTTTGTACGATCTGTAGTATTGCCCCCGAAATTTACTGCATTTTCTCCTAATGTTGCTAAAATGCTGGCTCATGAAACTCCCCAAGTGGCTGCCGGCTCCTTTTATAGACAAATACCTGAAGGAGGAGATGATCTGGGCTCTCAATCTACATATATAAGTGGACTTGAAGAAACAGCCTATGCCCCATATATGCAACATGCTTCTAAAATCTTTCAATCCCCCAATGTACAAGAAACGCTGAGGAATATAGGCGATAAAAGCTCTCAATATACACGTCTGTTTGATATCAATGATAATCAACGGAAAACAAGCCATGGATTTGAAAGCACAGCATATGAACCCTATATACAGCATGCTTCTGAAATCTTTCAATCCTCCAATGTACAAGAAACGCTGAGGAATATAGGCGATCAAAGCTCTAAATATACACATCTGCTTAATATCTATGATAATCAACAGAAAACAAGGCATGGATTTGAAGGTACTGCTTATGCCCCATATATGCAGCATGCGGCGCGTTATTTTCGATAATAATAAAAAAAGTAAAACATAAAAAATTGATAAGGTTACTATTCATGAAATGGATAAAAATATATCTACTTTGTTCTTTTATTGTTCCTTTATCAGCGCTTGCATGCCAACCTTGTGGCAAATTGCGTGGTAAGGTTGCCCGTAGGTTATCAAAACAATGCCGCAAGCTTGGTCCTAATGTATATCAGCGATCTAAGCAAGGTGAATGGGAACGATTATTAGCTCAACGTGATAGCACAAAGGGAAATGGCGCCGCTATAGGTTCTTCTCATATTCAACCACCTGTTCTAGATATCCAAGATGTGGCCATTGGTCCTAGATATGTGAAGGGAAGATCTATACGGCAGACCACCTTATCACGATCATACAAAACAGTTTTGTTACTCACGATGTTATTAGCGGCTGAATGTAATGCCTTACAACCTATTCGCTACCAATGTGTTGATATTGAAAGGCACATTGAAGATAGAAGATATGTTTTTGATCGCGCTCGTAAATTGGCTGAAGAAAACAAGGAAGCATTTGGTGTAATTACTTTTCCCGCTACTCCGACACTGAATTGCCCCCCTCTCAGCATACCCCGGTATCATTGGACTGCTGACCATGCCTACGAGGCGGCTCAAAAAGGGCTACAATTTCTAGACGCCTTTAATCAAAAGGCACAGCAACTCAATAGGGCCATCTTTCTACATAATAATCATGTAGAAAGATGCACTGGAAAGGTGGCAAAAGTCTACAATTATATGGATGGTAAATTTCCTGACCTCAAACAGAAATATATAGATTCATTTGCTGCACTCAATCGAGACGAGAAATCCTTTTGTGCACGGCCTGATGATGAGTTGAATAATGATCCGCTCATCAAGGTCGGAAACATGATTGGGGACTATGTGGAAAAAGTGAACACTGTAGATGAAACTACATTTGGTGATAGAAATCCGCCGTTTCTTGCTCTTATGAAAGCAAATGATAGATATGTTGCCCTCGCCAAAAGAATAATTCATGAACTCGCGAATGGCTCCTACGGCTTTAATCTAAAAAAATACGCGGCGTCTGTTGATGTAGAATCGGCATCATCGGTACCATTCTTGGCTGATGTTCTTGATTATTCGATTTACCTGGCTCAAGTAGGGAGAGGCACTGATGCGATTCACATGCAGGCACGACTTGACGAGGTCCAACTTGGATTCTTAGTGCATGGCTTATCGGATAAAACTATTGTGCCATGTAAAGATGGTGAACACGAGGACAGCTGCGGCTCATTTAAGCCAAAAATACTGTGCTCTAAGGAGGGCCTTTGTGGTATAAGTGATGCCATAGCCGCTCAACTTGGTGGTGCAAAAGTAGATTTTGTTGCTACAGATGCTTTATTAAAGGATATAAGGCATCCCATTGATTCGGCACAAGATATCCTTACAATTTTCACCGACAGAGGAGAGTATGTTGGGCAACCACATCTGGGAGATGGACCGATTGACGCCAATATTCGGGTGGTCGATAGTGGGCATCAGGAAGCATCACGTCTTTTTGAATTTTGTGCTAGCGGTCATAAAATCAAAGAGCACTATAATAGTAAAATTGGTGCAAGCATATACCAGCTTTCACTTGATGATGGAACAAGAGTAACCTATCAGCAGGCGGATAATAGTGGGGATGATGCCACCATCATAATTGAAAATATGCCTGCCTGGATCAGTTCCGACAGATTAGAATTTAGGTTTCCGCAGTGAAGTTTAAGCTATTTTGGAATCTGTAAACTTGTCATCATAACCATATGTAAGCTTCAACAATTGGCATAGCTACTCCTGCCCAAGAAGCTGGGTTTCAATTTGCAGAAGCCAATGCACTCCCACCATAGATGACCCAGGAAATATTTTTGTGCTGTAAGCAATCATTAAGCAGTAGTAAAACATCGATAATTTTTTGTTCAACCACACAAGCAACCTTTTTAGTATGAACCCTATATAAACAATGGAGGATAATCCTTATGAACAGTGCAAAAACCTATCTATTGTGTTTGATTATGGTCCCTTTGGTAATTAATGCAGGGCGTCCTGGCGGAAAATGGAATCGTAACGATAATCGAAAATCTTCAAAAAAGAATCTGCGATTTGGTCCCGATAAAAAAACACTGACTCGGCAAAATGCGTGGGAAAAATTGCAAGCCAAAAAAACACAAAGCGCTCATACTGCGACCACACGTTCAGAAAGAGAGCTACCGTACACAAATAGTTCAACCTACGATTTGTTGACTCGCTGTCAACAATCCTCTCAGTATCGTACCACGCATAGACCCAAGTTTACGCAATCTTCGAAAGCTGCTCTTTTGCTCACGTTATTGTTGATAACACAATGCAGCGGTGATCCACATTACTACACGGATAAGAACGCTCTACACGGGTGTATGCATATGCAAAACCATATAAATGCTCATAAGGCTGATTTTGATGGAATACGTGAAATTGCCCAAAAACATCCGGATCAATTCGGAGAAGTTACTTTTCCCGAGACTCCTACCTTGCACTGCCCCGATCCAAATCAACAGCGTCCTGCCTTCTGGACTGTGGATCATGCCAGAGATTGGTACAAGGTGGGCCAAAGCTTTTTAGATGCATTTACTCAAGCACAAGGAAAACTCAATAAACGTATTAATGCATATAATAATCGGCCCGCATATAAGGAAATACTACACGTCTATAATTACCTGGATGGTAAAATACACAGTTTAAAGCCTGAGTATGAAAACTCATTTGCTGAATTTTTAAAGGATCAAGAAGCATTTTTATCTCAACCCCCGAAAAAGTTTGCTGCCGATCCGCTTGTAAAAATGGGCAACATTATTGACAAATATACCAAAACTGTACTCCCAGAACCAGAAGCGTTTGTGAATCCGCAACACTTTTTAAAGCTAATGGCAGCCGATGACACCTACGTAGACATAGCAGAAGAAATAATACAAGAATTAGCTGAAGGCTCATACCAAATAAGCTCTTATGCCCAGATGGTTCTTACTAAGAACAATTCACCGGAACAGTTGGCCAGCAGACTTGCTTTATCGATTGGAATGGCAAAAAAACTCGGCGTAGATATACCACATTTACAAGCACGGCTCAATGAGCCACAACTTGGCCTACTTCATGCGGGAGAACCACTACCATACAACCCCGAGGATATGATTGTATCGTGCAAAGGTGGTGCTGAAGGTGCATCGAATTGTGAATCGTTTATGCCTGGCCTGAGAATACTATGCTCTCGTGAAGGCATTTGTGGCATTAGTGATGCGATAGCTGCTCAACTTCGAGGAACAAAACTTGATATTGTTCGTGTTGATGCGCTATTAAAAGATATCTCTGGGCGTGTTGATTCAGCGCAAGATGTACGTAGAATTTTTATGAATGGCGACGATTATGTAGGTCAACCGTATATACCTGACGACGGTCCCGTTAATCCCCGTATCCGTATAGTTGAAGGTGGCCATCAAGCTGCAGAACAAATTTTTCAATTCTGTGAACGCGACAATGAGTGGAGCCAATCATTGGAACAGGGTTCTCTGGTTTCTAAAGTACGCCTTGATGATGATACCATAGTCAGCTACTACCCACCAACAACTGACTACAAAAATTCTATCATTGTGATTGAAAATATACCTGCCTGGATCAGTTCCGACTGGGTGGAATTTATATTTCAGGAGTAAAGATAAAAAACCCTACTCTTTCCCAAGAAGCTGAGTTTCGATCTGCAAAAGCCGATTATATTTCACCATACGCTCACCACGAGATAGGCCACCTGCTTTGATCTGGCCGGCACTCATGCCCACCGCTAGATCCGCAATAAATGAATCGTTGGTCTCCCCAGAACGATGGGAAATGATCACGTTACGATTATGCTCTTTTGATAACATAATTGCTTGCAACGTTTCGGTAACCGTACCTACCTGGTTCGGTTTAATAAGAACTGCGTTAGCCACATTCCGTTCGATGCCATCTCGAATACGCTCAAGATTCGTCACAAAAATATCATCCCCCACAATCTGAATTCTTGATCCAAGCTCAACGGTAAGCTTTTCCCAGCCATCCCAATCATGTTCACTCAAACCATCTTCGATAGCATAGATCGGGTATTTTTCAACCAAATTTTTGTACCAAGCAATCATTTCTGAAGATGAGCAGCTATTTCCCTGCCAGTTGTATTCTCGCGTACGCTTGTTATAAAACTGCGAAGCCGCCACATCGAGCGCAATCATAATGGAGCCCCCATTATCAACCTGCACGAGCTCGCGTGCTTCCATCAAATAATCGAGCGCCTGCATATCGTTCTCAAAATTAGGAGCAAACCCTCCTTCATCTCCCACAGAAACATCTTTGCCCTCCTGCAAAAGAATCTCTTTGAGTGTTTGATAAAATGTCGCCGCTACATCCATCGCTGATCTGAACGTGGGAACTCCCACCGGCATAATCATAAATTCTTGGATCTGCAAATTATTTGAAGCATGCACACCGCCATTGATCATATTAAACATCGGATAAGGCAAACCAACTACATCGTACCCACACAGATACGCAATCAGTTCATATAGTTCCACCCTCTCCGCAAGCGCCTGCGCCTTGCAAACCGCAATACTCACGGCAAGTAGAGTATTGGCACCTAATTTAGATTTATTTTCCGTACCGTCCAATTTTAGTATCAATTCATCCATGGCAACAAGATGGGGTACTTGACCAATCAAAACAGGAGCTATGATTGTCTCTATAATTTCAACCGCCTTGCGCACTCCTTTGCCCATCAAGCGATCTCCTCCATCTCGCATCTCAACCGCTTCACCTTCGCCACACGATGTTCCGGTAGGAACGGAGGCGGTTACCGATCGGCCATCTTCGAGAATTATCTCACATTCAATAGTAGGCATCCCTCGCGAATTGAATATCTCGCGCGCCGCCAATTCAATTATTTTCATACCATGTCCCCTGTGTTTTTAAGTAATTACGTATGCAATGTAATCATATCCTCTCGTCTATTCTTGGAGCATGTGGCCATCATACCAGGGTATGCATCTCAAAACCAAAGGTCGGCATTAAAAAAGCCACCCCGTTTCATCGGAGCGGCTTTTTTAATATCTCATATCTATTTATTATCTGTTAAGGACAATCCCTCAATCAGTCTGATAGGCAAGCTCTTTGAACCGCAGGTATTGCTCGGGGAGATTTTTCGGCCAGGTAGCTTTGATATCCACCATCTCACCTTTAGCATCGCGGATCGGCTCATAGTTCGGATAAAGCGTGGCAGCCACTTTTACCTCACCTTGAACAGCATTTCTATTTGCTTTCATAATACGCATATGCTCAAGATTTCGTATCGGTTTGCCATACGTATCGATTAACCATTTTGCTTTCAACCCATCACCCGTTGATTTAATACGTTGCACTAGATTGGCCAGCTCAGTAATGGCAGCAATAGCGCGCTCACTATCAAGAACCTTAATATCGAGCACGGTGTACGTTTTACTGTCATATGGCACTTTATCCTCCGTGATAGCCACCGCATCGTTATCGATAAGATAGTTCATAATCGTGGTGTTTGCGCGTGCATGATCTTGTGATATTTCAGTGGCA
>JAUUXD010000026.1 GCA_030588705.1 bacterium
GATTGGTGTGTACGATTATAAGTTCTAAGCCTTTTTTGCAGCGGGTTGCTTCTGGAGTTCTTTTTCTAGTTGCTGCACTCGTGTCCAGAGGGTACGTGCAACTTTCCACAAGCGATGCTGGCTTGAAGCTAGCTTTTGTACACCTTTTTCTAGATGTCTAGCTTGATCTTTTAGTCGTGCGTGTAGTGGTACAGAAGTGGTGGCCAGCAATAATACAATCAAAATTGTCTTTTTCATGATCGGGGTCTCCTTTTTTTGCGTTGTTTTTTAGTCGCTAATTTCCTTTTAAGAGGGCTCATATTCACTTTTTGCATAGCGCGAATTTCTCTTTGATGGGTACGGTGAAGTTCTGCTAACTGTTTGCGATTATGGTGTTTTTTTTCAATAGGCCCCATGAGGCTGTATTGTGCTTCTACATTAGGGGTGATGATGTGTTGCTTTTGCAGCCTATCCAGTTCTTTGCTTATCCTTGCGAGTGCATTTGCGGGACTTTGGGCAGTTTCAATATTGCGTAGTTTTCCTTCAACGAGTAACAACCTATCACTCATGTTGCGACGTTTTTTCCGGGGGTTATTGTTTCCTCGAAGGCTAATAATAGCTTTTGGTTCATAGACTATTTTATCGGATGCTGCATGCTCAAGATTTTCCTCCGGGTTTAAGTTGCCTTTTACGATCGTAAAAGATGAGGCAACCAGGACGAATATCAGCAGGTAGCGCGTGAGGTTTGATCTGTTCATTTATTTTCCTCAGGGTTACTTGGTATGGCTCCTATTTCTATCTCATTAGTAATATTACTAATAGAAAGGCTGTAAATGCAAGGGTTTGCTGCTTTTTAAATAAGAATGTCTTGAATGGAGGGTAGATTTATTGATAAAAGCTGGGGGTTTGCTTGAGCTCATCTTGATAGAAAAGGTAGAGGCCGACAAATACAATCAGACAAGAAGCATAGAAATGCCAGGTGATTTTTTCTGAAAGAAGCCCCCAGCCATACAGGGCTGCAAAGATAGGGACAAGGAATCCGGAGAAGGAGAGGAAGGTGGGGCTATATTTTTTAAGTAGATGGCCATAGAGGTTGTAGCATATTATGTTGCTTATAATCACCACAAACAGCAGCCAGCCGATAAATTCAGGTAAATTCTCCATTGGTTTTATCATGGGAGCGACTCCCTCAACGAACGGTGCGGTTATCAAGGCCAAAAGGCCGCCGCCAAACATCGTGATGCTATTGACTACCAGGGGCGTGTGTTGTTTGTCTCGCACTAGTTTTCGTACGACGATCCAGCTGTAGCTATGGAGTGCGACACTTATTAAAATGGCTAGTTCGGGCCAGGATATGAATAAGAATTCTCCCCATTCCTGCTCGATAGGTGAGCTGGTGAGCAAAATGGGAATCAAACCAATAAATCCTATAACTAGGCCGAGCCACTGTTGTTTTGTCATCCTATCGTTGAAGAATATGTAGGAGTAAATTGCCGTAAAGAAAGGGGAGGCGTTGAAGAGAAAGGCAGTTTTAGATGATGACAAATATTTAAGACCAAAGAACCGAAACACATAGGCCGCATAGATCCCAAGAATGATAATTTGTGCATAGAGCCAGAGCTGGTTTCTCTTTATGTGAATCCGTTTTTTTCTCCAGCCAAATTGGTAAAAGAGGAGAATTGAGCCGGCAAGGAAAAATCGTACGCCAACTAGAAAGATCGGGGAGGTATACTGCAATAGTATTTTGCCTGCCGAGAAGGAGGTTGAAAAGAGGGCGTACATGAGGATAATAAGTGGTGCCATAGTTCTCTACCGTTATATATAAAGGGGTGTATCTATGTTTCGTAATAGAGCTACTATAGCAGAAAAAATCGCTAAACTAAATCGTTTGGGGAAAGGGGCGAGTTTCGTTGATATATACTAAAAAAGGAGAATTTGTTACAGTCATGAGCCAATCAAATTCTTAACTGTTGTTTGGGAACCTGCATATGCTCCGGATCACTACCATTTTACTCTCGATTCTCCTTTCCATCTTCTCAACGACGGTAATGAGTTATATTTCGATGGCAACTCCGATTGGTCCGTGGATAGCGCCAACGGTTGTGCTTATTGCGATGTTGTTGCTTAATCTGATGCGGGTGAAGGATCAGGTGAAGCCTCTTTCCTTGATTGCCGTTTCCGGTTCTGTTGGCGGTATTTTGGCAACAGCGGCCGGATTCTCACTTCCCACGCTTTATTTTTTGTCTCCCGACCTCTTTGCAAGCTGGATGGCCAGTCCGTTCTATTTTGCGATGGTGGTTACCGGATTATCGTTTGTTGCCGGTTTTTTTGGAATAGTGGCAGCAGATTTGTTGGAAGAACGTCTTATTGTGCAGGATAAACTTGCGTTTCCTATTGGGCAGCTGGTGTATAAAATGATCATGGCGAGCAAGCAGATTAAAAAGGCATATGAGCTGCTATTTGGGTTTGTATCGGCAGCAGTTTTTTCGTTCATGCAAGATGGCTTTGGGTTTGTTTCCGGATTTATTCCCTCAACGGTTACGCTTGTGCCGGCGTGTAACGTTGCCATGTTTTCTGTGCCCCTTATTCGATTTGATATATGGCCGATGCTTTGGGCGATTGGGTTTGTAACTGGCCATGTGATTGCTATTCCGCTTGCAGTGGGAGCGATTGCAAAGATTATTTTGGTCGATCCGCTTAATATGGTTTGGTTCGATTACTTATCATCAGTGGAGTTCGTGTTGGCCTTTTGCAGTGGAATGGTGCTGTATGGCGCGGTTATCAGTTTTACTGCGTTGCCCGCAATGCTCTCAACTGGTGTGCGCTGGATCCAGAATAAGGGGATCGGGGCATGGAGAGGATCAGCCGTTTCGTTTCGTAGCCCATTGCTTTTTGAGGGTGGCATTGCCTTTTTTTCAGGAGCGCTTTTTTTGAGTTACTTTCAATTTTCTATCGCAAGCATTTTGTTTTTATATGTGGCTTCGTTTGCCTGTATCTATCAGATTGCAATAATTGCGGGAAAGATAGGGCTTGCTCCATTGGGGCGGTTTGCTACCTTCGTGATGATTCCGGCTATGCTTATGTTTCGTCTTAATGAGGTGCAGATCGTATTGGTGGCTACGTTTGTGGAGATGTGTGGTGGCGTGGCGGCCGACATATTGTTTGGTAGAAAAATGGCACGGCTGGCTGAAGTCGATCGGCGCACGGTTCGTTGGTACCAATATGGCGGCTTGATCGTGAGTTCGTTGGTGCTCGGTGTGGTATTTTGGCTATTGATCAATCATTTGCATCTGGGCTCTCCCCAACTCTTTGCCTATAAGGCGCAAAGCAGGCAACTTCTTATTCATGCGCGCCAGTTTAATTATCTGGTGCTGCTCCTGGGAGGCCTCTTCAGTTTCTTTCTCAAATATATTCGCGTGAACCCGATCTTGGTGCTCGGTGGCCTTCTCATGCCGATCAATATTTCCTTAGGCCTTATTTTTGGCGGTATTCTTACCTCATTTGTGAAGGATCGTGAGGAATGGGAGCCATTTTGGTCGGGCGTCTTTGCATCAAATTCCATTTGGATGTTACTTCGATCGGCTCTCGGCTGAAAACCGCTTACCTATACTGTTTTTTGTGAGGGGCGGCCCCTTTTTTTGCCGCCCCAGCTCTTTTTATGGCCCAAACCATTACAATTAGAAAATCAAAAATGTTAGAATTGCGATAGGGAAAGGGCGCATTAATAAGAAGATACGAGTGGAAAAGATGATGAAGCGGATACTTTTGATAATAATATCACTAAACATTCTCGCGACTCATGCTCAAACAAAGCCTGCTCGAGAGCATGGCAGTGCAGCTGTCTCTTATGTTCGCCCTACCTCTTTTTCTTCCCAATTTAATCACAGAAAACCAGCACAGAGCCTTTCTAACCCTCTCTCATGGAACGATGTGAGTAATGGTTTGCAACAGGTGATGGGTACCATCAGGGATGCGATTATTGATAAACGTCTTTATGGCCCGTTGAGTGCTTTGGCTAATGCAACCAAAGATAATGTGGTGGCAGGGATGCAAAAAATTGGGGATATAAGTTCGCGGATATCAGGGTATTTGGTAGCAAAGGGTGCAGAGCTTGTCAATTCATCATCCGGAGTAATCAAAGTTGTGATGAATACGACAACTGTAGGATCAAATAAAAAAATAAATACGTGGCAATCAGGGTTTATGAAAGCCAGAGAACAGCATGCACAAAAAATGCGTGAAAAAGAAATAAAAGATGAGGCATCCACGGGCATTCAGGTTATTGAGTTAGAAACGGTGACGCACGATGAGCCAGCACCTCCTCCAGCAGTTTCTGAGCCTGTTGAGATTGAGCCGGTGCTCCAAATTGAGCAAGAACCGGAAGCGCTGCATATTGTTGAACCAGAAAGCAAGCCGTCTCCCGAGCAAGAACAGCCAGAGCCAATGCCAATCCAAGAAGTTAAAGAGATAGCTCCACCACCAAAGCCGGTAATGGTAAAAGAACCGGTTTCCATTACTCCCGTAGCTCCTTCTGTTGAGCTCAAAAGGGACCAGACAAAACTGCCTGTACTACAAGAAGAGTCGAAGACGATTCTTGAAAAGGAAGTTTATCAGCCAGTGCGTAAAAACCGCAGTCCTGTTGTTGATCCACAGGATATTGATCTTTTCGATGTGCAATCAGAGTTTGCCCATCCCTCCCCTTCTGCCAACTATCAACCGTCACCGTTTATGAATGGATCGCAACCAATGCCGGTCTATCAGCAGCAGGTTCCTACAATGCAGCAACAGCCGATGCAGTTTGCTACGGCTCCTGTGTATCAAGCGAATCAAAATCAATTGAGTAATGTTGCTATGCAGATGCACTCCTCTGCAATGGCTATGCAGATGCAAGCGGCGAATTTAATGGCACAGGCTCAGCAGCAGCCTTACATGCCATGGCAGCAGTCTCAACAGGTTCCTACGCAATTGCCAACTATGCGTGACCATACGAAGCAAGAAAAAACGACTCTTGGAATGCAGGCTATACAGCAGGTGATCAATGCGGGTGAAGGGGCAGTGCAGCATCTCTTGCTTATCCTTGATCTAGAATTTGATATTTTAGAACATTTGCTTGCCGGTAATACTGGTCGGCGAGTGGATGATGCATTGAGAGAGCGAAACAATGCCATAAAAAATAGCAATCCGGTGGTGGTGACCGCTTATGATAGGCTCGTGGAGTTGGCAACAACCTATGGAAATGATGGTGACATCGGGGGACGCTTATACCATTATTGTGTGAGAAAAAGTAAACGAGCAGCAAAGTCGCCTATAATTTCACCCGCAAAAAAGAAATTTCTTCTTCATATGATGTGCGTGCTTGAGCGGTACTATGAAATAATAGAAAAGATGCAGCGAGTGACTAATCTTAACTACTAATCTTGTCTCTCTTCCCCTTCTTGATTTAAATACTACGCTTGTTAGAATCGATCGTACGATCGATTCGTGTAAAAAAAGGTGAGCGTAGTTATGAAAATGCGCGTGGTAGTCGCACTTATTTTATTTTTTAGTGTCATGCCATTGCATGGCATTAAGATAGGATCAGATACGGCTGTTTCGAGCGAGAACTTTGTTATATTTCCCGCAGATGATACTGATAATGAGATCAAAGGCTTTGCGTGGATGGATAAGGGATTTTCGCTTCCGGATGCTACCACTACGTGTACATTTGCATCCTTTTTTCCTGCGCGAGGTCCTATTCAATTGAATTGCGGTACTCTGTGGCTTGAACGTGATTTTCTGATGAATAACGTTACCACCTTTACTTGTATGGGCAATGTTCGTGCTACTGTGCAACAATCGCTTGCACTTGCTAGTGGGGCATCTATTTTGGGCTGTTTAGAGCCGAATTTACATACATTTGAAAATGTGAACCTCGTTATCAACTCTAATGTTAAAGTGCATTCATATATTCAATTTTTTGGCGATAATATTATTAATGGCGGGGGGCATCTTGTCGATCTTGATGATACCGGCAGTTTTATTATTGCGCCCAACAGCTCTTTGACGCTTGCGGATATGACGCTTTCGAATTTTTGTGATGGTAATGTGATCTGTTCTGATAATTCGAGTCAGCTGATTTTGGACGATGTTGACTGGAAACAAAAGGACGTGTATCGATTTGAACAAGGAAACATCTTATTTAAAGGTAACGTGAGTATTCTTGGCACATCTACGTTTATCTATGATAGTCCCTATACCAGTACTATTGATTCGTATGCTCAATTACGTATTGGTGATGATGTTTGGATAGAACTTGGTAAAAATAAAGACAATTTACAAGAGCCGCTTTATTTTACCGATAACACGTCGAAATTATTTCTTGATGGATGCCATCTAGTGATCACTGATTCGGGTATTCAATTTACGAAAGGCCAAATAAAAATTGCGGATGATGTGAGTATTGATTTGGTGGGTACTGTTACCCAAACAGGATTGATTTTGGGAGATGGAACGGCGGCAAACGATGTTGATCTGATTCTTCTGTCGGGAGCTACTATTACCCATAATAGTGGTTATTTGGTATATAACAACGCATCTGCATCACGATTTCAATCCTTATCGCGCTCGTCTAAATTTTTGCGCAATGAAAATTCCAAACTAGCGGTTCATCAAAGCCTTACGGCCAATAATCTTATTAATGAAGCGGTTTCTGCAGCGGTGGCTCCAGCTGAGATTGCCCCAGGAAAGGTGATCACGTATATAGATAGTATTGTTAGATTCCCTACTCTTGATGTTGAAGTAAATGCGCAACAAGCCAATGCATTTTCCTATCTCTTGTCTGGTAACAATTCCCTTTTCATTACCAAAGGAGAATTTCCTTTATATCTCGTGGTAAGTGGAACAAATAATACGCTTCGGGGTAATGGAAGCATAGCAGGGGCGATTACCTTATCTGATAGTGCGAGCGGGTTAACGTGGGATATGAATGGTTCAATCATGAACAGTGTAGCACTTAATAATGGCACGTTAACGCTTGCACATGATATGGATCTTATTGATGCTGGAAGCATTACTGGTCCAGGAACGGTTAATTTGGGGACGAGTAATTTGTGGTATAAGAAAATGCTTTCTGGAACAACCACGCCTTTGCAGTGGCAAGGTAGTATGAATTCGCATATCAATCTTTGCTGTAATACGTCGTTGGCAAGTACATGGACATTTCAAGGAACGGTAACCATCAACGGGCAGGGGAATGAGTTTGCATTGAGTTCCGATGCAGCATTGGTGGTGGATGAAGGATCGCGGCTTGTTTTGAAAGATATTACTATAACGGGGATTAAGGAGAATAATATTCGTTGTTTGTATGATGATGCAAGTATAAAAATGGAGGATGCTGCCCTGATTCTTGATGGGGATTATACGTTTACTACGGGATCATTATTGTTTCATTTGGATACTTGTATTTCAGGAACGAATAGCTTCACCTATGATAGCGCGTATACCTCTACCATATGTAAAAAATAGTATGGCGAAATTTAAAGGGGGCGTAACGTTTGCTATCGGTAGAAAGGATGTTACCTCTTCAGAACCTCTACTGTTTGAGGATAAGAGTGCCATGCTTCTCCTTGATGATAGCACATTGCTTGTTGGTGATCAGGGAATGCAAATTACTCAAGGCACCGTACGGGTAAGTAGGGCTTCTACAATCGATATTAATTCTACATCCACGACTAATGGGCTCATGCTTGGTAACGGGCAATCATCAGGAAACGCGTATATAGAGTTGGATCCATCTGCGGTGCTTACGTTTAAGCCGGGTCATTTCGTATATAACGTGACTGATACAAGAGGTATAAGAACGCAGGCAAAAACGGCGCGTATTATTCATGAAGCAGGATTCATGACCCACTTTATGAAAGATTTTGTGTTTGAAAATCTTACTAATCAGCTCAATCCTTCGACTGCATTTAGTTTTGATGCGGGCGTGCAAGTGAGTGTGAGTAATGTGGTATTAGAGTCACCATTTGGAGATTATCGAATTACTGGACGTCGAGGATCGGCTACTGAGGTTTCTTTAGAAGGGAATGGAGATTATATCTTTGTGGATTCTGAAACATTGCCATTTGCGGTATCAGTTAGCGGAACTAATAATACGATTGGGGGAGAAGGAGATATTTCCGGAGTGGTTACACTCCAAGATAGTGCCAGTGAGTTAACGAGTAGGATTATTGGGCATATACTGAGTAGTCCCGTGATGAATGGAGGTACTATTATCCAGGAACATGGTTTGCATTTAGGTGGAGGTGTTGTTTTTTCCGGAGATGGCACTGTAAACATTGGTGGGCATGAATTACAGTTTGGCTCCCAGATGCTTATGTGGGCTGGTGCTACCACGTGGGTGGTGGCTGGCGGTTCTTTAAATCTGCATGCAAATATTTCTCTTTCGGGTACCTGGACGTTTAATGGTGATTGCATGGTGCATGGTAATAAGCACACTATTGATCTGGGCGATACGGGAGAAATTTGGGTTGATAGTAATAGCTCGGTGATGTTGCATGAGCTCAGAGTGCAAAATGCCGGCAATGTGCGATGTGTTGATGATACGGGTGTAATTACGTTGGACGAGGCCATATGGTGTCAGCACGATAGCGATTCGCTGTTTTCAAATGGAGCATTGCGCTTTAAAAATAAGGTTAAAATGCATGGTAATGGTGTTTTTGTGTATAGTACGAGTCAAACAAGCACCATTCATTCTAGTTCGAAGTTGATTATGGAGGAAGGGATGACCTTTAGCTATGATCCACCTGTTGCAGTAAAAGATTTATTAGAATTCGAGGATAGTAGTTCACAATTTATCTTGAAATCCGCTTCATTACATAGCACGGCAACAGGTATGCAGATGAAAAAGGGTACTTTGTATATAAAAGGTCAATCGGAGCTTTCATCGGATTCTATTATTGTGCAGACACCTATTCCGCATATTTTGAACGAAGGAATTATGTTTGGTTCGGGTGTTGCTGCGGATAACTTTACCTGTGTGCTGGTGGGGGGTGTAAATTTGTCGTTAGTGCAGGGGGTGTTGGTTTACAATAATACTGATCCTGATCTAATTATACCTGAAAGTGGGGTATCGTTACTTCAGATAGGGGAAGAAGCACAATTAACCCTCGATGAATCGATGCGGTTAACTGCTGGTGGCATAGAGTTTGGCAATCATGCAACGCTTATGATTAAAAATGGTAAAACATTGACCAGCGCAATCTTTCCTCTCGGATATTTGCATAGGAGAAGTAAATCATGAGAATGTTGAATTGCATGGCTTTATTTGTTTTGTTGGTTGGGATATCTGGCTTTCTGTGTTTTGCAGCCGACATTGGTTCTGATACGGCTGTAACACGTTTTAATACGCAGCAACTCGTTGAAAATGGGGATCGAATTGCCGGATTTGCGGCATTGGCGGGAGGGTTTTTAGTGGCAGGGGCAAATGTTCTTGCTACGTTTGATTCTTTTTTTCCGCTGTCCGGAAATATTGATTTAAATTTTGGCACCATATCATTAAACCAAGATTTGGTTTTAGATAATGTGTTGGCATGGGATCATTTGGGTAATATTAATGGTAATAATCATGCGCTTCATTTTCCTGCAAGTTTGAAATGTTTACCGGGAGCATCTAGCTTGGATTTATGCTCGGTGACCTTTACCTTTGCAGAGGTGGAGGGTGCCTCAATTAACTCGGTAGATTTTTCATTTGATAATCTATGGCTGGCAGAAGGAGAAGGGACTGATCTTGATGTGGATGCAGTTATTAATGAAAATTTTTTGTCTGGACCCGCATCGGTTGATTTAGGTAGAACGGTGAACACGGTCAATTGGCATCCCTCGAAAGATTTTATTGCGGCTGGTATAGAGGCTGGGGTGGGAGATGAACTGTTTACGTACACATTTGATCGCGTGGGTGAAACCTTAACACTGCTTGATTCGGTTGATTTAGGGGGTGTGGGGAATTCGGTGAATGAGGTTTCATGGCATCCGGATGGAGGGTACCTTGCCGTGGCATCTGATGCAAATGCAAATGAACTTATTGTATATGTGGTGGATTCTGCCGGAAATTTCGGGGCATCCACTTTTGTATCTTTTTCTCCTGACGCTACAACGGTTGATTGGGATTCATCTGGGAATTTTCTTGCAGTAGGGACAAAGCTTGGAGGTGGATTTGATGAACTACGCGTATATACCTTTACCCCATCTCCACTGGGCTTAGCATTAGATGCATCGTTTGATACGTCTGCGGCAATTAGTGAGCTTCGATGGAATAAAGCGGCCTTGGCGAATGGTGAGATCGGGGTTGGGTCACAAGGGAGGTCCAAGCGTCTGCGAGTATTTAGGCATGAGGGGGTGGGAGGGCTTGTGGAGCTTACAACGGGACTGTCGGTGGGAACACAGGTTAATACGGTGGACTGGCATCCAGATGGTGGGTGTATTGTTGCCGGTTTGCAAAATAATGCGGAAGGTACGGGAGGAGAGCTACGTATTTATTCATTTAATGATGATGATACGTTAACGCAAGAAGATGATCATGAGTTTTCAGATGATGTGCTTACGGTTGATTGGAGTTCGAATGGGAGATTGCTTGCGGTGGGCGATGATGGGATTGGTGGCTCTGATCCAACGGTGAGTTTATGGCGTTTTGATGGGGCCTTTATTGCGAGTAATTTGGTTATTTTTGATAGTATACAGCTCTATTTAAACTCAAATATGACGTTTGATTTTACTTCTATTAAGTTTACGGGTGAATCTTCTATTTATGGACAAGGCCACATTATGAGTTTTTCTCCAACGTTTACACTTTTTGTTGATTCCAATGCAAGTGTACATTTTCAGGATGTAATTCTTGCTGGTATGAATGGTAATAAATTACAGTTAACCGACACAACAAGTACGGTATCATTTCAGCGAGTACGCATGGCTCTTGATGAGGATTATATCTTTGATATTGGAAAATTTGAGGTGCTGGATGAATTTATCATTAGTGGAGATCATAAATTTATTTATCAATCACCTTGTACGAGTACCATATTGAGTCGGCTTCCTAGTGCAGAGACTATTGGTAACTGTCAGGCTGGGTATACGGGATCCCTGATTATGGATACGAATACTACCTTTAGTTATGACACTACGCTTTCAAGTACGCTTATACATCTGGAAGATGAATATGCCAAGTTTATTTTCAATAGTGCTACGTTGGCGGTCACCTCTAGCATGCAGTTGACCAAAGGGCGTATGTTCTTTGATGGTAAATGTAGAATTGTGGGAGGTGATGGGCTGATCTTTGGTGATGGTACGCAGGCGGGAAATCTCTATGTTGAGGTGTTGCCAGCAGCGCGACTAGATATTGAAAGTGGTTTCTTGGTGGATATGAATGTGTAATGCATTGCGGTGAGTAGTAAAAAGAGGGTAGAGAGCAGTGATAAGGAAAGGACGCTTTTTTATAGGTTTGCTATGCCTTCTTCTTAGCTCTATGTTTTTCATGCGTGCTGATGATAGAACACCTCAATGGAATCTGCTTTTTGATAGCAGGTATTCCACGGTGAAGGTTTTGAATGGGGCGACATTTCATGTAAATAATCCAAAACTAAAATGGGACGGGACTCTCATTCGTGAAGATGAAGGGACGGTAACGGGGGCACAAATTACGTTTGTCGACGGGCTTTTGGAAGATGCCGGAAATCAGATTCTTTTAAATGCCATTCTCGATCCAATGAATACGCTTTATCTTAACGATGGTGGTTTTTTCCGTTCCGAACCAGGAAATATTCTGCAATCGATTTCAGTAAGTGGTGATAATAACTATTTGGGTGGTCAACCGGTTTTAAATTTTCCTATTACGCGCGTTGATTCTGCTACCACGCTTACCATTGCCGTTCAGAGCCAAATGAATAAAGATATTGAGCTCAATGGGGGGACGTTGGTTCTTCAAAATGATTTGGCTTTTTCAGATAACGCAATCATTACTGGTGATGGTGAGGTGCATGGCAATACC
>JAUUXD010000053.1 GCA_030588705.1 bacterium
CATGAAGGGAACATCACTGCTGAAACAGCTGCCTGCCCGGAGGGAACCGATATCACCATTACGGATCTATTTCATAATGTACCAGCACGCGCAAAATTTCTAAAAAAACGGGAAACGGAAACGCGCAACATCCTTCAGATCGTGCAAGCAATCAGCCTTGCGTATCCAGAACACCACTTCCAGCTCTTTGTTGATGGTAATTTATCGCTTAATTGTCCCGCCCAACCAACGATCATTAATCGATTCTCGCAGCTATGGGGAACACAAACAGCACAGCATATGATGCCACTAGAAACCACAGAACTCAAAAAAGGAATCTCCCTCTCCGGCGCTATCTCTAATCATGTCTGGTTTCGATATGATCGCAGAACGATTTTTTTCTTGGTCAATAATCGATGGGTAACCAATCATCATCTCGCGCGCGCTTTAGTAAAGGGGTATGATAACGTGATTCCACACGGCCGCTATCCCACCGCCTGCATATCCATAACCATTGACCCTGAACAAATCGATATCAATACGCATCCGAAAAAAGAGGAGATCGTTTTTGAGCATCCACGTATTGTGGAACAACTCATTTATAAAGCGGTGCGCACGACTTTGGAAAAGGGCGTATCGCAACAGATCAAACGTGAGGTATCGTTTGCACGGTCCACACCAGAGGTAATGAGCACAGCCCCATTTCCATCTTTTGCTCCCACACCAGATCAGCCAATGCATATGCCCCCGCCATCAATGGAGCAGCAGATCGCATCTCCAATTCCAAATCAGGAACAGCAAACTGCTATTGCTTCCCAAACAACCGCCATCCCAAAAGAAACCGAACCGTACACCTTAATCGGTCAGTTTAATAAAACCTATCTTCTGATTGAGCAGGAAGAAGGACTCTATCTGATTGATCAACATGCAGCACATGAGCGTATTTTATATGAACTTTTTGCACATCGATTTGAAGATGTTCCCACGATTCAGCTCATGTTTCCTCAGCTCATACCGTGCAACAAAGACGATCTTGCCATCCTTGAGCCTCATCTACCACTATTTCATGAGCATGGCATTGCTATCGAACCGTTCGGCAAAGATCAACTTATGATTCAATCAACGCCTGTTCATCTTAAGAATGCGCCACTTGCCGAGCTGATCAAACAGGTGGTTGGCTGGATACAAGAATATAGCAGTGTGGATAAAGAAACATTTATTAAAACGGTGCATGATAAGCTCCGAGCACAAATGGCATGCAAGGCTGCCGTGAAGGCAGGAGACAAACTTTCGAACGAACAAATGCAGGAACTGCTTTCCGATCTTTATGAATGCCCCAACCGATTTAGCTGTCCTCATGGACGGCCAACCGGCTGGCTATTTTCATTATCAGAGATTGAAAGAAAATTTCGGCGTAGATAACGATAGTTATTATTCGCTATATTTCCATTCGTGCACTTTTTTCTCGATAAACTCTCCCGTTTCAACGATGCCAACACCAGCAGTCAACAACACGAGATCAAGCAGATTATTTGCCATATCAACCGCTTCACTTCGTTCCTGCTCAGAACAAGCACCCTCAACCAAACAGGCGCGGAATCTTTTAACCACCGCCTTGAGATCTTCGATATATGATGGAGATAGCTTGCTCTTATCCCGCAACGCAGCAACCTGCATCACCTGCTTTTGGGCAACATCACCAGGACTGGTGGAAATGATCGCCATCCTTGGATCAACCCTTTGATAACGATTCTTTTTGGCCAACAGATTAGGAGTGCAAGCCAAAGCTAGTATGAACCATATATATGTGTAGAAATTCTTCTTCATTCTGTTCCCCTTCTATTCTCCTCAGGCTAGCACATCGACCCCTTAAAACACAATATATGCCTCTACAAAAGGAAATCCCAGCCCTTGCAGGCTGGGATCCAAGATCTTTCAATAAACGATCAAGCGTTATAGAGAAACACCCAACTTAGCCCAAATGGTCCATCGTTCCAGCACACCGTTGTGGCTGTTGGAGAACTCATAGGATCCACCGAGGTTACCAAATAATGGCCAGTCTCGATCATCCCATCGATAGCCAACAGTACCGTAGATCGTGCTTGTGATCGTGCATGGCGTTGTTGCGGAAAGAAGATCAAGATCACTTGATTTAATCATGTTCTGCTTGTAATTAACCAACGCAACATTCTGGGTTACATTTTCAAGGCGATAGTTACCAGTTATATCGCGTACCGGGTTCGTGTTTCCTCGACCATCGTTGATGCCATTAGTACCATCATCTCGTTTTATTGCTGGGCCTTCACACCATGGGCATTCTAATTCTACACATTCTGCTTGACGGCAATAAAGATTATAGCCACCTTCCAAAATCCAGTTTTTCATTTTAAGTACGGCTGCGGTAGTCATATTGTGTGAAAATCCTGGGCGTACTTTTAATGGAAGAGTCAAGATATTGATACCTGGCGTAGCAAAGTTATGATCCAAGTTGTTAGCAACTGGCAAAGTACTTGCCATGGTTGCTTGAGCTTCACTGCTATACATTGAAATGTAGCGGCTCCACGGCTTGTTCACTAAATCAATCGAACGGCATTGTGTATTTCTCAAAAGATATTGGGAATGGCCTGAGTATTCAACACGCAACTTGCGATCTTTGGCTTCATCTTTCCAAATTTCAACACCCACATGGTTGCCAAAAATTATCCCAACGTGATGTCCTTGACCCACTACTGGATCAAACATATATTCTGCCTGAGGTTTTCTGCTGGTTGGAATTAACGCACCAAGATAGGATTCTAGATGGAATGGCTCTTGCTGAATCCATTCATAGCCAATCTTAAATTCGATATCGGCAACCCCGGTTCTGCGCCGTGCTTGGCGATCAATTTTGCCAAATTTCCATTCTGATTGCATGAACGCTTCAGTCATATTTGCCATCACATGGTCGTCAACAAGCAAGTTTGGCCCACCACCGTTATCGAGAACTTCTTCAAAAAAGTGGAGATTGTTCTTCACTCGTTCAGCGGCAAAGGAGAGACTGCCATAAAAGCTGCGCCCCTTATCTTCATCAACCCAGAACGATTTTTTGGCATGGAATCCAACACCAATAACCGTTTGCTCGGGACGAATCGAAATCTTACTTCTAAAATCGCCATCATTCGTAAAGATGTTAAAATGCGAGGCACGCAGATCCATCGGCAATGGCGGTGACGAATTATTTATCGTCTCGATGCGCTCATCAACGATCAATACTGTCTTACCCAATGGGAAGAAGTAACGCGCTATATCCCGCTCATTAACCGACTGACTTCCGTAGAGCACTGCTTGTGCAGCAACCCCGTTGCCATCTTCTGGAGTACGAAGACGATCACTTCGAAAACCAGAAATCTTTTCCGGTGAATCAGATAGAAAATGTGGGCGAACTGAAAGATATGATCTACTCGTGATCTCATAATCACAGCTATCATCTGGCGTGTACTCAACTCGACAACAGTCGTCTTCTGTTTTAGCAGAAATTGTACCGACAAGACTTAGCAGGAGCAGACTGTGAAGATACCTTTTCATTCAACTCTCCTTACAGTAAATGAAACAATCGTATTTTTTCTAATCAATATCTAACACGTTTTTACTGAAGGAGTCAATTCTTTATAATTACACCATCTCGCCTATAGGGGCCATCTATCGTTTTGTCACCCATAGAAGCCCTTTTCTCCGCGCGGTATATCTGCTACACTCCTCTTTGTACCATATCATTGAACCATACTACCCGATGGAAACTCTGTGCAAACCATTTCTCGCGTTAAAGGCACACAAGATTTTACCGATCTTACCCTCTATAGTTTTATTGTTAAAGAATTTGAAAAACAGGCACAGTTGTATCATTTCGATCGCATCGAAACCCCTATTTTAGAACGTGTAGACCTATTCAAGCGCTCGCTTGGCCTCGAAACAGACATAGTCAGCAAAGAAATGTTTGTTATAGATACCGCCGATAAAAGTGAACAGATTTGCCTGCGCCCGGAAGCAACGGCACCAACCGTCCGCGCCTTCATTGAACTCAAGCCGATCACTCCGTGGAAGGTATATTCATTCGGCCCCATGTTTCGCTACGAGCGACCCCAAAAAGGACGATTCCGACAATTCCATCAGATCAACATGGAAATCATCGGCTCTGCATCCATCGCACAAGATGCACAACTCATCACGATGCTTGATCGCTTCTTTCATGAAAAATTGATGCTCAATAATTATGCCCTCCAACTCAACTTTTTGGGATCATACGAGGATCGTGCTGCCTACTATGATGTGCTGCGCGCCTATCTTGAAAAAATAGATAATGTATGCAAAACCTGCCTCCAACGAAAAGAGCGTAATCTAATGCGCATCTTCGATTGCAAAAGCGATCGTTGCCAAGAAATATTTGATAAGGCACCCAAAATCGCAGATCACTTGAGCCCAGAATCAAAAAAAGAATGGGAAAAGCTCCAAGAGGATTTATCCCTGCTTTCTGTTTCATTCTCCTACAATCCCAAGCTGGTACGTGGGCTTGACTACTACAACAAAACCGTCTTTGAATTTGTAAGCAGCGATCTGGGAGCCCAAAACGCCTTCTGCGGCGGAGGCCGATATGATCGCCTTTCGATGGAACTGGGCGATTCAAAAGAGCATCCTGCCTTGGGAGCTGCCATTGGCATCGAACGACTCATGCTTCTTTTAGAGCCGATGAAGGACAAGTTGTCGCTACCCCAACCAGCACCGCTCTACGTGGTAATGCCTCTTTCAGGGGACCAAAATCCATTAGCTCTCCTTCTAGCAGACAC
>JAUUXD010000013.1 GCA_030588705.1 bacterium
GGCATTCCAAGAAAGGCTAAGGCTACGTTGAAATTTGGGGAAAGGGCAAGGCTTCTTCCTTGGAGTATACCTCGTACCGAGGAAGAGAAAAAAGGGTTTGAGTTTTCAGAATTTGAAGAAGAATGGGTGAAACCTGAAGAATCTGACATATCTGGGGATGGTTCTTTTTCTGAAGAAGAGGTAAAACCTGGGAAAGGGAAAAAGAAAACACCCAAACCACGGTTCTGGGGCTTGGGAGGAAGAAGGAGGCCTGCAGCCCAAAAGGCGGAAGAATCTGCAGTCAAAGAATCTGAAAGTGGCGAGTCTGGAAGTGGAGAAGGCATGGAGGATTGAACGTAATTATTTCTTACAATCCTACGATTCTTTTGCCTTGAAAATAAGCAACGAAACAGCTGCGGGGGTTATTCCGGGAATCAGTGCTGCTTGCGCGATGGTTTCAGGGCGATGTTTATTGAGCTTTTCCTGCAGCTCTTTTGAAAGGCCGGGCAGATCTGAGTAGCGGAACTCTTTGGGAATCTTTAAAGATTGATACTGTTTGGAGCGTTCCACATCCCGCATTTCACGTTTAATATAGGGCTCATACCGAATTTCAGCATGAACCGTTTTGGCAGCACGTTCTGAGAGCGCGTTGCCGATTTCTTTTTTAAGCTGTTCAGCTGAGCAATATTCCTGGCCATACATCCGCATGAGATTGGTAACTGAATGCTTAGCGCGTAGCTTGGCGAGTGTATCTTCAATAAGCTCTTTTTCTTTCACAAATTCTTGATACATCTGTTCTTCAATCAATCCCAAGTGATAACCCTTCTGCGTGAGCCGGAGAAATGCATTGTCTTGGCGCAGGATCAAACGGCGTTCTGCACGAGAGGTAAACATGCGGTAGGGCTCATCAACACCTTGCGTGATAATATCGTTGATCATCACCCCGATATAGCTTTCTGTGCGATCAAGCACAAAAGGGGGAAGTTGATGCGCTTTTAGATGCCCATTGATTCCTGCAATCATTCCTTGCGCGGCCGCTTCCTCGTAGCCAGTGGTGCCATTAATTTGTCCTGCCAGAAAAAGTCCGGGGACGGTTTTGGCTTCTAGCGTTTCGTTGAGCTGGTTGGGTAACACGTAATCGTACTCAATTGCATAGCCTGGCTTGGTGATGATTGCCTGCTCAAATCCTTTAATCGTGCGAACATATTGCTCTTGAATATCTCGTGGCAGTGAAGTGGAGATTCCATTAGGATAGAGCTCATCGGCCGCGGCCGTTTCCGGTTCCACAAACACATGATGCGATTTTTTGTCAGGGAATCGAGCGATTTTATCTTCGATCGATGGGCAGTAGCGCGGGCCAATGCCGCTGATATTCCCGCTATACATAGCCGATTTGGTTAAATTTCTTTTTATGATTTCGTGTGTTTTTTCATTCGTGTGCGTGATGTAGCAATAGTGTGAACTTTTTGCTTTATGGGGCGCGAACTCAAAGAGGTAGGCAAGATCATCCGGCTCTTGTCTTGAAAATTGCGAAAAATCAACGCTTGATGCAGCAATGCGCGGCGGAGTTCCCGTTTTGAGTCGGCCAAGTTTTAGGTTCATTTGCTGCAAGAAGATGGAGATACTGCTTACTGCTTGCTCATCACGGCGCCCAGCTTTAATTTGTTTATCACCAATATGTACGATGCCGTTCAAAAAGGTTCCCGTGGTTAGCACAACGGATGGTGCACAATATCTATTGCCATCGGCCATCTGCACTCCTTCTATCCGATTGTCTTGAGTAACCAGAATCGTTTCCACCGCTCCTTCATGGATCGTAAGATTTACGTGCTGTTCGAGAGCTTTTCTGCTCAGATTGCTGTACGCATCTTTATCGATCTGAAGACGTAAACCTTGAACGGCGGGCCCTTTTTTCGTGTTGAGCATGCGAGCTTGAAGATATGTTTTGGTGCACAGTTTTGGCATTAAGCCACCCAGCGCACTGATTTCATACACCAGATGCCCCTTGCCAACCCCACCAATAGCAGGATTGCAGGGCATGAGCCCAATGGTATCCTTGCTCAGGGTAATGAGGAGAGTGCGTGATCCCATCTTGGCAGCAGCATGCGCCGCTTCTATGCCGGCGTGCCCACCACCCACGATGATGACATCAAAAATGTGTTCTCGGTTTTTCTTCATAGTGCATCGCAATAAAAGGTTTTTAATACCCTCTATTTTAGCGACTATGCCTTAGTTTGGCAATAAAAGAGCCCGCGGTTCTGCGGGCTCCCAGATATCTATGCAAAGGGATCTTACGTTTGGAGTCGGTGCCTCATGATGCCAATGATTTCTATTCCCATATTTTTACCAAAATCAAACATTTTGTTGATTGCATTTCGGAGTTTATTGAGTCGAGGAAGCATCTCGGGTCGTAGAAGCCCCCTTAAGGTATTTACTGCTTGGTCGGCCTGTTTTTTCCAGGTAGCAAGCAATGGTTTTGCGCTAGCAAACTGTTTCCCAAGTTGCATTACTCCGATAGCTGAGGCTGGATATTTTTGATTTATTACAGCAAACAATGCCATTTCCGCCCGTTCTAGGGTTGCTGTTATCTTCTGAAACTCGATAAAGATTTGCCGGCGTTCCGGTGTTTCAGCTTGTGGGAATTTTTGAATAAGATTCGTTTGCAAGTAGGCAATTTGGCTTTTCATGCAGTTCACGTGTGTTTGATACGATTGACAGTTTTTCTTGCAGAAGAACGCATCCAAGCAGGCATATACACCCATAGAATTCGTTTCCAATCTGGTGAATATGGTATTCAGATCACTCAAATCATTGTCTGTCATCCATGGTTTGACGACCGGTTTTGGAGGCTCTGGCTTCACCGCTGGTTTTGGTGCGGGTTCAGCTTTAACCACTGGCTTTGGCTCTTCTGGCATAAGTGGATGAGTTGGTGCAGGCACAGGGGTAAACACCTTTGTGGTTGTCGCCTTTCCCTTTTGTGCTGCTTTTTGGATAAATTTGGAAGCAACCTCTGGGTGATCATGTAGTATTGTTGCTATACGCCTTCTGTGTAGTTCTTTCAAGCGCTCTTCGCCATTACTGGCCTGTATTCCCCCACTCTGAGCTGCTATCAAGAAAAAAACGGTATATAGACCTGGTTTCAATTTTAATCTATTCATAATAATCCTTGATTCCTGAGATAAAATTGCTTCTTCTACTCGTATCCTAGCTACCTTCATTCTAGCAAAAGAAGCCCTCCATAGTCATCAATCAGCCTATCAAAAAGGTATCATTCTGGCAAAAGGACCCCCAAACGATTGATTTAATCGCTCTTTTGAGTATTCTTGGCGTAGTGTTATTTCTGCGAAAAATGCTTGTTTAGAAGCGCTAAAAAGAGAGTTTTATGCTATATCACCTTGCCTGGTATCTTACCCCGTATTGGTCGGCATTGAATGTGGTTCATTATGTGAGCTTTCGTATTTTGGCCGGTCTTTTGAGTACTCTCGGATTTTCATTTCTTCTTGGAGGCCATTTTATTCGGTTTGCTAAGCGTCACTTTCGATCCAAGACACGTGAGAGGCTCCCTGAACGCCACCAGCAAAAGGGTGATTTGCCCACTATGGGCGGCATATTCATTTTGAGTATGGTAGTGATAAATACGCTGTTGTGGTGTAATCTCTCAAATTCGGCGGTGTGGCTCATGCTTTTTGTGATGATTGGGTTTGGTGCGATTGGTGCTTGGGATGATTGGGCGAAGATTACTACGCATCGAGGGATTGATGCCAAAGAAAAATTGGGGCTGCAACTGCTTGTTACGGCGATGGTTGTTGGGTTGTGGCTTTGGGGAATGGGTGCGACGACAACTATTACGGTACCATTTTTCAAAGAGTTCCAGCCTGATTTCGGCTGGTTTTTCTTTATTTGGGCAGCCTTTGTTATTTTGGGATGCAGTAATGCGGTGAATCTCACGGATGGTCTTGATGGGCTCGCTATCGGTTCTTTGATGCCCAATTTTATTACGTTTGCTCTTCTGTGTTATGTGGCCGGCAATATGCAATGGGCAACCTATCTCCATATTCCGTATGCGGGAACGGCAGAAATTGCGATTGTGGGTTCAATTTTAGTGGGGGCTTCGATCGGCTTTTTATGGTACAACGCCTATCCTGCTCAACTGTTTATGGGAGATGTGGGTTCCTTGGCGCTTGGTGCGGGGCTCGCGTTCATGGCGCTGCTGTGCAAACAAGAGCTTCTTTTAGCCATTTCTGGCGGTGTATTTGTTGCGGAAACGATCTCGGTGATTTTACAGGTTCTTTCGTATAGATTTCGCGGGAAGCGTATTTTTAGAATGGCGCCGATGCATCATCATTTTGAGCTCATAGGATGGCAGGAAGCGAAGATCACCGTGCGGTTTGCCATTATTTCATTAATTTTATGCTTGTTGGCGCTCTTGACGATCAAGATCAGGTGATGAGGGTTTGTTGGTAAGCCAAAACATGAGGCAGCCAACGGCAAAAAGTGATCCGAATAGGATCAGTGAACTCATACCCTTGGTGAAAAAACTGTAGATCGTTGCTGCAATCAGGAGAAGGCAGTTGCCAAATGCAAGTTTGGGTATCCATCGTGGGATGGTGATATCATTTCGTTTATTCACTGCAAACCAGAGTGAAAGAGCGCTGAGGGTGTAGGCGATGGTGGGGCCAAGAGCACCAATCTGCTGGAGCGGAATTTGGTTTCCGCGGGAGACTAAAAGATAGAGAAAATAAATTGCTCCCTCTAAAAGAACGCATAGCCAAGGAATGGCGTAGCGGTTGTATTTGATCAGTGCTGCAGAGCCAAAAAGGTGTTTGTGCTGTGCTAAGGTGTACACATTCCAGTTATTACTAAAAATAATCCCGTAGCTTCCTCCTAATGCTGATGCGGCGATTGCGAGATGAAATATGCGTACGAGGTTAATTTGCATTGTTTGCATTGATGGAACAATTTTTTGCACAAGCGCAGGAAAGAGATATCGATAATCAGGTAATGCGGCGAGCTGATCTCCGAGGGCTCCATAGATCGTTAACTGAAACAGGGTGAGCACGGCGATCACAATGCCATATGATATAAAGATGGCACGTGGAGCGTTTCGTGGTGCGTCATGAATTTTTCTGCTCAATGAGCATGCGGCTTCAAAACCAGCTATTGCAAATACCACCAATGGAAGGGTAACCGGGATATTTGCAAGCGCGTTGTACTGCGGAACCACGTTTGAGGATGAAAACAGATAGAGGCTGATAAAAATACCAAACAAAATAGGAATGAGCTTAAGGCCGAGAAAGTAGGATTGAATAGTTTTATTGGTTCGTATATCGAGCATGTTGAGCCCAATAAAGATTCCCATGATGGTGCCATTCAATAGAAGCGGGTTGAGTGACGATAGTAGGGGAATTGTTTGTTGCAGCAGGAGTACCGATAACTGGGTTACAATTACTGCAGAGGCAAGTTTGCCAATTATGTAGCTCCAGATGCTCACAAAACCCACAAAGGGGCTTATTTCTTTGCTACCAAAGGTATAAAAACCGCCTGAAGGATGGAGCCCAACAAGAGTGCTTATGGAGATAACGAGAGGCAACATAAGGACACCTACAATCAGATAGCTGAGTGCACCCAGTATGCCGGCTTGTTTAGCAAGTACGGTGCTATTAATGAAAATACCTGATCCAAGCATAATGTTGATATTAATCAGGACGGCTGAAAACAGAGATAGTTTATGTTTATGTGGTGACATAATACCCTTTAAAAAAGTCTGATTTATGAGAGGAATGTATACAGGGAGGTAGTCACCCCAACAATGCCAAATGCGGCAAGGATAATCGCAGCTCCTTTATTTACCCACGTTAATATATGTTCGCTGCTGCGTGTTCGTAGAAAGAAACAGGCCCCTGAAAGCCCCACCCACACGCTGAAATTTCCAAAAAAGATGCCAATTAGCAGCTGAATCCCTCCACCAATACTAGCAATCGATACATTAAACATGGTTAAAAATGCGGCATAGGAGGTGATCACTACCGGGTTGGTCATATTCAAAAGGAAGGTTGAAACAACTGCTTGGGGATAGGGCATTGTTTGATGTTCTTGCTTGAAAGATACGGTTTTTGTTGCTGCTTTGTAGGCAAGATAGAGCAGATAGATGCTTCCGGCCAGTCTGAGCCATGTTCCATAGGATATAAGGAGGTTTTTCACTGCAGTAAGCCCAAAAGCGGCGATACTGCCAAAGATGATATGAGCGCCCGCGGCTCCTAGGCCGGTGGCGATCCCCATGAGAAATCCATCGCTCATGCTTCTTCGAACGCACAAAACAGCGATTGGGCCGATAATAAGGCCAATAGAGAGGCCAATGATTATTCCATAGGGTATTAGATGCATCCGAACTCCTGGACCTGTTGATTAATGCCTATTTTAAGGTAGAATTGAGAATATAGCATATGATTGTTTTTTTGTCATTTTGGAGGTTTTTATGCGTTATCTATTCTTACTCTTATTTCTGGGAAGTTCATTGTGTGGTATGGAAGCGGAAATGGATGTGGTGTTTGAAGCTGTTGGTCCGCTTGATCGTGCCGTTAAAGCGGGAGATGTAGAGGAAGCTGCTGATTTGATTTCTAAAGGCTTTCCTTTATCAAGCTATAGCTGCAATGAGCCGATGTGGTTTGCCTTTGGGCTTAAAAATGCGGATAAGCGAGAGAAGATGGTGAAATTGCTTCTTAAAAAAGGGGTGGATCTGAACGGTATGGTTGGTTCAAAACGTAACCTGAATCCAAGTAGATCATTACTTTCTCGTGCGGTGAGTGAAAAGCGCCTTGCTGAAACAGCTCGGTTGCTTGCGTATGGAGCAGATCCGAACAAGCCGAGCTTGGACGACGGTGGAACAGCTCTTCATGAAGCAGCAACTAAGTATCGCATAGGGATGAGGTATTTTAAGGAATCTTTAGAGAGATCGAAATCCATTATGAAGCTCCTTATGTTGAGTGGGGCGAATCCACAGGCTGTGGATTCCTTTGGGCATACGGTAGACTGGTTACTGGATGATAACGATGAGGAAATGAAAGATTTGCTGGAAAATTTTGATGCATATCGACAAAGAAACCCGGATGCTTTTGTGGATATGCAAAATCTTTTGGATGAAATGCGCATAGAAAAAGATTTTGAAAGAAAGGTGCAACTATTCGGCCGGCGTGCCGTTCTTGATGGTACCTACAGGTTTGATCGCCCTCGAGCATTATCCTTCAATCCTATCTTGCCAGGTTATCAATCGCCCGATGGGGCAGGGAAACGAAAAAGGAAATGTCCTAAATCCCCTCTTAAACCGGTATGTAGAAGGTGGCTGGAAGAACCGAGTGCTACCTCATAAATAAACCCTAGAAATTGTCTGTTTCTTTATGTGATATTTTCCCTTAAGGGAAACATTACAAAAGGGCGGGGATTCTATGGGATATCTTTTATTGCTATTCATTATGGCGACGTGTTCGGTGCAAGCAATGGAGGAGCGAGCTGCTGCTACTAGTTCATCTGACAACACGGCTGATTTGTTGGAGAAGATTGCATTGGGAGATGTGAACGCAGTGCGTGAGCATTTACTTCATGGAGTACAGCCAAAATCACGGGTAGTGAACGTGGGGAAAGAGAGCGAGCATTATCTGAATGAGTTTGCGGCAGCAGCGGTGATGCTTGATGATGCGAGCAAGCGGTTTGAAATAGTACAGCTTTTGCTTGAGCATGGGATGCGTCCAAATCATAGTGTGCAGTTTCCTCCAAAGGATAGTAGGCAGTTTGATGAGGGAGCATCGAAAAAGATGCCAATGCTCAGCTACATTATTCGTAAATTTGGTGTGAAGGATGAGTTGCCACGAGAAGCGCTTCTGTTGATTACGCATGGGGCAGATGTTAAAGAAAAGGATTTTAAAGGGCGGTCTCCTCTTTTTCATGCATGGTCCGCAGTTAATGTGGATATGTTGAGGGCGCTTCGGTTATCGGGGGCTCCTTCTATGGAACTTTCAGAGGATGATCCATATCGGGAAGAAATACGGTTATTGCTTACGGATATTGAGGGGTATAAGGTGCAGTATCCAGATGCCTGCTCGGCGGTTCAGAGCCATCTTGACGAGATGCAAGCAGAGATGCTATTTAGAAAAAGAAACAATGATGAAAAATTTAGTATCGATCATAGCATTCCAAGAAGCCCGCGGAAGGGTCGACGAAAAGATGAGCGTCCCTAATTGGTTCAAAATGCCTTTTTAAGGATCTTATATATATCATTCAAATCAACGGATATCTGTTTGGTGCCTGCAAGGGTGGGTAGAAAGTTGGTGTCTCCTTTCCAGCGAGGAAGTACGTGGAAATGAAGATGAGATGGGATACTCGATCCTGATTCTTTGCCTACATTCAAGCCTATATTTACGCCGTCGGCCTTTAATTCTTTACGCACAATCTGCGAACTGTGTGCAATAAGTTCCATTAGTTCCGTGCGTGCGGCTTTGTTGAGTTGATCAAGCGTTGCTTTGTGGGCAAAGGGAATAATTAGTAGGTGGCCAGAATTATAGGGGAATTTGTTGAGCATCACCGCATTGTGCTTTAAGCGTTTCAAAATAAAGAACTTTTTATCATTCTTTTGGGCAAACTGCTCGCAAAACACACATTCATCCCCTTTAATATTTTCTTTTTTTGTGCGTACCTCGGTGGTGGTATATTTACTGCGCCAAGGCGCGTACATTCGTTTCATTATTTCTTTTCCTTTTTTATATATAACCAATACCAAAATGTGAGCGAGAGAATAATCAGGAGTGGTTCTGCTGGCAATCGAAGCCGCGCATAACCAAATCCGCCGGTCATTCCCATAATAATACCAATCATCGGAATTGTGGTAATCCATACCCAGTTCATCTTTTGCGTGTACGGCACAGTAGTATTCCTATTGATTAATGGCTGAATAATGTATGCCCACAACCCGCCAAAAAGGCCGATCCAAAGAAAGAGCGTGAACAGAAACTCTAGCCAACAAACCGCCCGTGCGGCCCAGGGGAGTGGGAATGCATACAGGCAGGCGCTGATTTTTTCAGGGAGATACTCTTCGATGGGATCATACCAATAACTTCCTTCAAACATGGCAACCAGTTGATAGGTGTACAGATCAAACGTAGTTTTGATTACTTCTGCTACCCAATCATACATGAAATACCATGGATGGCGTGCGATAACGGGGAATGCGGCTTTTTTACATGCATTGTTTGAAATGTGCTTATCAGGTCGTTCTGCTTGCTGCTTGCGCACTTCAATCGCCGCGGTTTGTTGTGCAATCTTATGGCATTCTATAATCGGTTTGTTGAGTGTTCGTCGCAATAGTTTGGGAACGGAAAAGCAGTTTAAGTAAGTGCCAATGGTGGGGCAGAAGAAATACTCTCCTGTTAGTTGGTAGTTGCGATAATACCATGGAGAAAGAGAGAGAAGAAAGACGATAAAAAAGAGACTCGTCGTTTTTAATCGTTGTTTCCAGGAACCTATGCTAACCAGTGCTAAAAGCACAGCGGAAAAATAAGCCACAAATTCTCCCATAGGGCGCATCCACGTGTAAGCGCCGAGTGTAAGGGCGGCAAGAATCGCGGACGAGAACCATGATCGTCGTTGGGTTGGTTGCGGAATAATCAGCTGATAGAGAAAGAGTAAAAAGAGATAGAAGAATATAAGAGCGATTCCTTCGCTCAAAAGATAGGTGCTCGCAAGCACCAGTCCGGGATGAAATACAGCAATCCACGCAAGGGGCGTGGCAATGAGGGATGTTTGGGTGAGTGCAAATGCAAGATAAAAAAGAATAAGCGGGGTAAACGAAGCAAGAAAAATTTGAAACCATAGCGCGGCTTCCTGTGCCGGTTTATTGGCATCAAATGTACCACTTGTTAACCCAAACCAACGGTAAAAAAAAGCAAGATACGGAGGATAGCCAGGGGTTCTCCAAAAAATAGGATCATTTGTTTGGACACGATGCATTCCATTGCCGGCAGCAATGTTTACGGCACAGTGGTGATAATCGAAACTATCGGCTTGTTTATAAAAGCCATTTGGTTGAATAAAGGAGAGCATAATAGCTGCGCGAACAAGAAAGGCTGTTGCTACGATTGCTGCACGTGCAAGAAACTTTTTCCCGAAAATGATCCTGAGATTGTGCGGAGTTCGGTGGTCTATTTGGGGCTTAATGGTATTCTCCGATGGTTACGGGATGTGTCTGGTTTCTTCTTGATAATAGTAGGTAATATGCTAAATTGGTTCCTTTGTAAAGTAAGCACCTGTTTGGCCGGAGAGTTATTTTATGGTGGAAACAAAAGAGTCGCCGGTTCTTCTGATTATTGGTACTCGTCCAGAGGGAATAAAAATGGCTCCCGTGTACCGCGCTCTAAAGCGTGCGGGAATACCTACCGTTGTTTGTTCCACAATGCAGCACAACCAGCTTTTAACCGAGGTTCTTGATCTTTTTGAGATCACTCCCGATATCTCTTTAAACATTATGCGATCGGGGCAAGATCTCTTTTACTTGACGCAAGCAGTATTGCAAAAAACGAAAGAAACGTTTCTCGCGGTCAAGCCATCCCTTATTCTAGTCCAAGGGGATACCACTTCTTCCATGGCGGCCGCAATGGCTGCTTTTTATTTGGGAATACCGATTGGGCACGTTGAAGCGGGGCTGCGAACTGATGACATTCAGATTCCGTTTCCTGAAGAAATGAATCGTCGACTTATTAGTATGATTTCTACGTATCATTTTGCTCCAACTCCTGCTGCCGTTGCAAACTTATTGGCACATGGTATTGCGCATGAGACAATATTTTGTACTGGAAACACCGTGGTGGATGCGCTGCATAGTATCCAAGAAAAGATCAACACGCGTTCAGTGTCAATTCGACCGGATATTAAAGATCGTGTTATGCTTAGCAAGCAAAAAGGGCGTGATATTGTGTTGCTGACGGTGCACCGGCGAGAATCATTCAATGGACCGATTGAAAGAATTTTACGCGTGGTTAAAGAGTGGGCAGTTGAACATCCGGACACGGAATGGTTTTATCCGTATCATCCGAATCCACAGGTGGTCAAGGCGATTCGCAATGTTGGTTTGATGGACATGCCGAATTTGTATCTTTGTGAACCAGTGAGCTATAAAGAGTTGGTGTATCTTCTTGATGCGGCCACCTACGTACTAACCGATTCGGGTGGTATTCAGGAGGAGGCAATTAGTCTGGGCAAACCGGTTTTGGTATTGCGTGAAAAAACGGAGCGGATGGAAGGGATCTTGATTGGGGGTGCGTATGTGGTGGGAAGTGATCCGGAAGCGATACGAGCGGGAATGGAGTGGGCAGCTTCGTATCCACGACGTGTGAAACGTGAAGTATCGCAAGTGTATGGTGATGGACATGCGGCGGAGCGTATTGTAGCGTTTATACAAGCGAAGTATGATCAGTTGTGTGGCAAGACAGTGCAAAAAACGTCTCATGAGCAAGTACCGGTGAAGCAAAGAGAAAGGAATGCATCCGTGAAAAAAGTAGCAGTGCTAGGGTTAGGATACATTGGTTTGCCAACGGCAATTGTTGCCGCAGAATCAGGCAATACGGTTGTTGGTTTTGATATTGATGAAAAACGAGTAGCAGCTATTAGTGGGGGGAATCCCATTATTCATGAGCCAGAGGCGTATGAAAAGCTACGCTTTGTTCTCGGCTCGCAACAGTTTTATGCCACCACGGTGATGGAGCCAGCGGACTATTTCGTGATTGCAGTTCCAACGCCAATTACAGAAGATAAGCTGGCAAATCTTGATCATGTGTATGCTGCAGCAGAATCGGTGGCATCCGTATTGTGTGCCGGAAATGTGGTGATTATTGAATCAACGATTCCGGTTGGCTCAACAGAAAAGATAGCCGCCTTTTTAGAGGAAAAAACAAATTTAAAAGCAGGGGTAGATTTCTTTGTTGCGTATTGCCCTGAGCGAGTATTGCCGGGCAATATTTTTCATGAGCTCGTGACGAATGATCGGATTGTGGGTGGCATTAATTCTGCTTCATCGCAGGAGGCGCAGCAGTTTTATAAACAGTTTGTTACTGGCAACTTGTATGTAACGACGGCACAAACTGCTGAAATGGTAAAGTTGATTGAGAATAGTGCGCGTGATGCGCAGCTTGCTTTTGCACATCAAGTGAGTTCGATGGCGTCTTCGATTGGTCTTAATCCCTATGAAGTGATTGATCTTGCTAATAAACATCCTCGTGTAAATATCCTTAAACCAACATGTGGGGTTGGTGGGCATTGCATTGCGGTTGATCCATGGTTCTTGGTGGAATCATTTCCTCAACATACACAGCTTGTAAGAACGGTTCGTGAGGTGAATGACGACAAACCGAAAGAAGTTATCTCATCGATTACGAAACGGGTGAATCAGTGGCGTAAAGATAATATTGGGACTTGCACAGTGCTTCTCCTTGGGGTGGGCTATAAGCCGAATGTGGAAGATGTGCGAGAATCGCCCGCTCTTTTGATAGCAAAACAACTTGTTGGCGATAGTACGATGCATGCACTCGTGACCGATCCGCATGTTGATCGTGCCGAGCTTGATACGATATTCGATGATCGAGTGGCGAGTATGATTGGTGGTCTGGAGCGTGCCGACATTGTGGTGTTTCTGGTGGCACATGATCGGTTTAAGCTGATTGATCGAAAATTATTAGAGCATAAACAGGTGCTCGATTTCTGTGGTGCGTTGTATGAACCTCTCAGGACGCCACATGACGGTGAGGAAACCTATTGGCCTTCACGTGGCGCAATGGATTTTTTTATTGTTAACCAGAATATTAAACGTGATAGTAGTACATTATAACTGCGGAAGCGCAAACAGGAGCGGCACATGAGACAGTTATTATTAAACAAAGGCAATCTGGTTGTTAAAGAGTTGGCACAACCACTTCTCAGTGATCACTCGTTATTGGTGGCGGTACATTATACCTACATTAGCAGCAATACAACGGTGACAAAGATCAATACGGAAGAAAGTTTTTTTTCCAATATTCCCCATAAAGTGAAACGAGTGCTGGAATCAGTTGCGGGGAGTTCTCGTCCGGATGTTGATACGGATAATCAAATTACGAACGGGTATTCATGTGCAGGGCATGTGGTCTCGGTTGGCAAGAAGGTTAAAAATTTTGCTCCAGGGGATTTTATTGCGTGTGTGGACCTCGGATATCTTCCTCACTCAGATTTAGCCTGTGTGCCCGAATATGGTGCGGTTCGGGTGACGAATGAAGCGTATTTGAAAGCGGCAAGTCTTACCGGGCTGGCCACGTATGCGTTGCAAGGAGTTCGTCGTGCCCAGTTGCAAATTGGAGATCGAGTTTGTGTATTTGGCTTAGATATTGTGGGTTTGCTTACGGTACAGTTTGCTAAGTTGGCCGGTTGTTTGGTGATTGGGATTGATACGGAGGCAACCCGTCTTGAAGTAGCGAAAAAATTGGGCGCTGATACGGTATTTCATCCTTCTCGCGATGATATTTATAAAGAAATTAATTTGATGACTGAGCGGCATGGTGCTGATATATCGTTTGTTGTTTCATCCACAGACCATGCAATTGATCATGCGATTGCGGTAAGTCGCGCTCAGGGGAAAATTGTGTTGTTTGGCAGTGCAAACATGTCGTCGGTGCAAAAACAGAGGTATACGAAGGATGTTGATATTTTAATCGCATCCGGTTTGCATCTTGGCCAAAAAGAGGTCGATGAAACCCCTGCGCGATGGACAGAGAATAAAAATATGGAGATATGTGAGCAAATGATTGAACAGGGCAAGCTGCAGCTTGCGCCATTGCTTGAAGAAGAAATATCAATTAAGCAGATCAAGCAGACGTATCAACGCATACAGAAAAAACTGATCGTGGGCGCAGTGCTTGCCTACAAGCAAATAGCTTTTTCTCAAGCCTCGAGCATGAGCGGATGCCATACGGGAGGTGCTGTCAAGTTTACCGTGCAAACAGATACGTTTGTTCCCGCGGTTTCTGATCAAGTGAGAGTGGGTGTTATTGGTGTGGGTACCTTTGCTCAGCAAACGTTGCTGCCGTTGCTTGCTAAGTTGCGCAATGTTTCGGTGAAGGCGGTGGTAGATTCGGATGTGAGAAAAGCACGGGTGATTGCCAAGCGGTATGGCAATGTAAAAACGTTTGTGAAGGCTCAAGATCTCTTTGCCAATAACCTGATTGATGTTGCGGTGATCGCTTCGACGCATACCGTTCATGCGGAGCATGCGTTACGGGCTTTGCAGAGCGGTAAAGCGGTTTTATTGGAAAAGCCTATGGTTACCGATTTTAGTCAGTTGCAGCGTTTATGCTCGTTTTTACGAAAAAACCAGCATGCGCCATTCTGTGTGGATTATCATTATCCATTTGCTCCTTTTTCTCAAAAAATTAAAGCGGTGGTGAAAAAACGGCGCACTCCTATGATGATTCACTATCGGGTGAATCGCGAATTGATGCGCAGCGACCGTATTCGTTCAACAATGAAGGCAGGATACATTTTGGGGGAGGCGAGCCAGATTGTGGATTTATTTTGCTATCTTACTGATGCGCGTCCGGTTTCGATTGCGGTGGAAGCGATGCATTCATCACGTGATGATATTTTTCCTACCGATAATGTGAGTGTGCAGATCAGTTTTAGTGAAGGCTCAGTCTGTACGTTGCTGTATACGGTATTGGGACATGCGGGAATGGGAGCAGAGCGGATGGAGATTTTCTATGATGAGAAGGCGATTTTAATGGAGGATTATATGGAGCTGTATGGTTTTGGGTTGCCCGCATGGTTTAACGAAACGATTACGGTTCCCGATAATGGCCATGAACGTCTTGTTTCGCAGTTTTTTAATTCACTAAAGGATGAGTCGTTAGTTACCCCTATTGATCCCGATCGGCTTCATATGATTGCAGAAGTGAGTTTGTTAATCGATCAGTTGGCTTGTGAGGGTGGAGGGAAAAAGGAGTTGTAGTAATCGTGAAGCATATATTTTTTTGTTTGGCGTTTAGTGTGGTGGGGGCGATGATAGCAAAAACTAGTCCAGAAAATATGATCTATGGGGTGGTCCTTGCGGGAGGATCAGGGGAACGATTGTGGCCATTAAGCAGGGCCAGTAAGCCCAAGCAACTTCTTACGCTTGGCTCTGATAAAACATTGCTTGAACAGTCTCTTGCCCGATTGCGATCGGTTGATAGTATCGATTCGGTGTGCGTTACCAGTGCAAAAACGTTTCTTCCTCATCTAGCTCAGTATGAGGTTGATAGGATCTTTGCTGAACCGGTTGCGCGTAATACCGGACCGGCAATTTTGTATTCTTGTTTGAAAATCTATGAAAAAAACCCTGATGCAGTAGCTGTTTTTTCTCCTGCTGATGCCTATATTCCTGATGAGGATACGAATCTATTTAGCAACTATGTTGCACGCATGATCCAATTTGCGCGTGAGCGTGCCTGTATCACGTTAATGGGAGTGCAGCCTACGTATGCGGCAATAGGGTACGGGTATATCGAGTATTCTGATATGAGGGGAAAAGATTCAATTTTTAAAGTGCATCAATTCCGTGAAAAACCATCGAAAGAGCTGGCACAAACCTATATTCAGCAATCGAACATGTTGTGGAATATTGGCATGTTCGCTGCTCCTGTTTCGGTGTTTATTGAGGAGTTTAAACAGCATGCTCCCGATATGTTCCAAGCGATGCAGGCATATATGAGCGGTGATGGATTGTATGAAGATGTTCCATCCGTTGCGGTGGATTATGCGGTGATTGAAAAAAGCGAAAATAGTTGGGTATTGCCGGTAGATTTTTCCTGGTGTGATGTGGGAAACCTTGAGATGTTTTTATCGATTAAATATTCGCAAGCCAAGGAAATGCCTAATGTAATACAGGTAAATGCGCACAACAGTTTGGTGGAGGTCCCTAAGAAGTTGGTTGCGCTGATAGGAGTGGATGACCTTTGTGTAGTGGAAACCGATGACGCCTTAGTGATTACCAAACGATCTGAGGTTGAAAAAGTTCGTGAAGTTGTTGGGCAGTTGAAGAAAAATAAGCAGGTTGAGTATCTATAAGGATGAGTAAAAAATGCTGCCAAAGATTTTTTTGCTGGTACTGGTAGGTGTTGTGTATGGAAATAGTATGGCATTAGAGAATATAAAAAATGGAAACGTGTACGTTGCTGGTCATACGGGATTGGTGGGGCGAGCATTAGTACGGAGATTAGAGGCGGAGGGGTGCCGAACTATTATTACACGGGAGTATGATCAGTTGGATCTTCGAGATAGGCTGGCAGTAAACCGTTTTTTTGAGAGCGAGCGGCCTGAATATGTTTTTTTGGCTGCAGCAAAGGTGGGAGGCATAGGGGCCAACATGCAGTATCCTGCTTCATTCATCTACGACAATCTTGCCATACAGCTCAGTGTGATTGATGCAGCATATCGGTATGGAGTGAACAAGTTGTTATTTTTTGGTTCCTCCTGTATTTATCCACGCAACTGTCCGCAACCGATCAAAGAGCAGTATTTGATGACGGGTGAGCTTGAGAAGACGAATGAGCCTTATGCGCTCGCAAAAATTGCTGGATTAAAACTGTGTGAATCCTATAATCGGCAGTATGGCACTAATTTTATTGCCTGCATGCCCACGAATCTCTATGGCTCGTATGATAACTTTGACTTAAAGAATTCGCATGTGCTGCCTGCATTGCTTCGTAAATGTTATGAGGCAAAACAAGAGGGGAAAAAACAGGTCACGGTGTGGGGTAGCGGTAAGCCGTATCGTGAGTTTTTATATGTGGATGATCTAGCCGATGCCGGTATTTTTTTGATGAAACAGTACGAAGGAAACGAGATTATTAACGTGGGCACTGGTAAAGATATTTCGATTGCGGACCTTGCCTGTTTAGTGAAAGAAATTGTGGGATATGAGGGAGAGATTGTATTTGATGTAAGCAAGCCTGATGGTACGCCGCGTAAATTGTTAGATGTGAACAAATTGACGGAACTTGGTTGGTGTGCTCCCACCTCGTTGCGTGATGGTATCCAAAAGATGCTTGAGTGGTACGAAAGGCAAGCTGTTTTTAAAAAGGAAGTAGTTCATGAGGAGTTGGTTTAATATTGGCATTATTTTTTTACTAGGTAGTGGCATGCTGCAAGCTCAAAAAAAAGCGCTTATTATCGGAGTAACCGGCCAAGATGGGGCCTACCTTTCACGATTTTTATTGGGAAAAGGGTATGTGGTACATGGGATAAAAAGACGTTCTTCGAGTTTGAACACCGGACGTATTGATAAAATATACCAAGATCCGGTACATCGATCCAAAGATACGCGCAATTTTATTTTGCATTATGGTGATGTGACCGATACCTCGAATATCATTCGCTTGATTCAAGAGATTCAGCCGGATGAAATCTATAACTTAGCGGCCCAGAGCCATGTGAAGGTTTCTTTTGAACTTCCTGAGTACACAGCCGATGTGGATGCGATTGGTACGTTACGGATTTTAGAGGCGATTCGCATTTTAGGATTGACGAAAAAAACAAAGTTCTACCAGGCATCAACAAGTGAAATGTTTGGAAAAGTACAGGAAGTGCCCCAACGAGAAACCACGCCGTTTTATCCACGTTCGCCCTACGGTGTGGCCAAATTGTATGGGTTTTGGATCACAAAAAACTATCGAGAATCGTATGGGATCTTTGCTTGCAACGGTATCCTATTCAATCATGAGTCGCCCCTTAGAGGGGAAACATTTGTAACGAAAAAGATTGTGCGTGCAGTGGCCCGCATCCATATGGGCCTCCAAGAGAAATTATTTTTGGGCAATTTAGATGCCAAGCGCGATTGGGGGCATGCGCGTGATTATGTGGAAGCTATGTGGCTGATGCTGCAGCAAGATGAACCGGATGACTTTGTGATAGGAACTGGTCAAACAAGATCGGTGCGAGAATTTGTGGAGCACGCGTTTGCACGGGTTGGTAGTACGATTGCATGGCGTGGCAATGGGGTGAATGAGATAGGCTATGATGCAAACACCGGCCGAGAGTTGGTGTTTGTGGATCCATCTTATTTCAGACCGACCGAGGTAGACCTTTTGATTGCAGATCCTACCAAGGCGCAGAAAACGCTTGGTTGGAAAGCAACGACTACGTTTGAGGAGATTGTGCAGGAGATGGTGGAATATGAGCTTCAGGAGGTCAAAAATTTACCAGAACATCTTTTTTCATTGAAAAAGGCCAGTAAGCCAGGAGTGATAGAGTGGTAGTAGTGCGGTGGCAATATCTTGTTTTAGTGGTAGTTATTTGTAGCGGATTTGTTTTTGCGTTTATTCAAGATGAGCGGTTGCGGCCTGATGCGCCGGTGGTGAACGGGGAAAAATATATTGTGGTCGTGATTCCGTCGTATAAGAACGCCCAATGGTATCGATTCAATTTGGAGCGACTGTTTCAACAGAAGTATACAAACTATTTTGTGATCTATATCGATGATTGCTCTCCTGATCACACATATGAATTGGTGGATTCCTATATCAAGGCGGTAGGGCAATCACACCGAGTATTGCTGATTCACAACGAAACAAGAAAGGGAGCGCTCTATAATCTGTATCATGCGATTCACGCGTGCCCTGATCGTGCCATTATGGTGACGCTTGATGGGGATGATTGGTTTCGAGGGAACGATGTATTGCAGTTGATTAATCGCACGTATGATGATTCAAATGTCTGGCTTACGTATGGGCAATTTGAAGAATTTCCTCGGGGGAGTTTAGGAATTTGTCATCCGATGCCGGAGCATGTGGTTCAAACAAAGAGTTATCGAACTCAGCATTGGTTTACTTCTCACCTACGCACATTTTATGCGGGCTTGTTTAAGAAGGTGAAAAAGGAGGACATGATGTTTGACGGAGAATTTTTCTCGGTGACTTGGGATCAATCATTTCTCTTTCCCATGCTTGAAATGGCGGATGGTCGCATAAAATTTATTGATCAGATTCTTTATGTTTATAATCAGGCTAATCCACTTAATGATTTTAAACAGCAGCTTCGTAAACAGCTGTATTGCGAGCGGGTGATACGGGCACGCCAAAAGTATCAGCCGTTGGACGTGGTGCAGGCGCAATCATTTTGCGTGACTTGAGGGGGTGCGATGAACAAATATGTTCTGAGTTTGTTATGCGTCTCTAGCATGAGTTTTGCTGCCACACCATTCATCTACCACGATTTTGATGAGGCAATGCAGATCAGGAACTATCCCAAGGCATTTGCATTGACCAACCGAATCCTCAATTATGATGGCAAGCAGTTTTTTGAGCTTGGTAGATCGCTCTATAACCAATACAACCCATCAGTGCTGCCGTCGCGATCAGAGCCTATTATTCCAAAGCATATTCATCAGATATGGATTGGCGGTCCGCTGCCAGAGGTATTTAAAAAATATATAGATACGTGGAAACAAATGCACCCTGATTGGGGGTATACGCTTTGGACAGATGAGAACGTACGCGAGCTATTTCCATTGCATAACCAGAGCTATTATGACGAATCAGAGGGGATGGGCGTAAAGTCCGACTTGCTCAAATGGGAGATTATCTATCGATTTGGTGGGGTGTATGTGGATGTTGATTATGAATGCTTACAACCACTTGATGAGTTGCATCATCTCTATGATTTCTATACAGCTTATCAGCCGCTTGATGCCTTTTTTGTGCAGCTGGGAGCCGCTCTCTACGCGGCTCATCCGGAGCATCTGATCCTAAAACATTGTATCGAAACGATCCAAGACGATTGGCATCACAAGGGGGCTCCTAAAAAATCAGGCCCATGCCATTTTTCAAAATCCTTTATGGCTGTTGCTGGGGAGAACGGAAGCCGCGATATAGCGTTTCCGTCGTTCTACTTCTATCCATTGGGTAGCAAGGAGAGGGTTTTGAGGCGTTCGCAATGGGTGCGTGAGGGAGCCTATGCGATACACCATTGGGCGATGAGTTGGATGCCGATCAATACGCGGCGGCAAGAATTTCGAACTTTTGAGAATGAGCGGTCGAGCAAGGTATGGAATGATTAGAGTTCCTTTGACGTAGTTCCATTCTTTACGTATGATTTACACTATGTTTGTATTACTTTTGATGGTTTTTGATGAAGAAAAGAATAGTGGTCGTTATCGGTATTTTTTTAATAGTAAGTGCCCTAGGATTTCGTTTTTTAGGGCATGAAACGGCACATTCAGAATCACATCATGGGCAGTATGTGCCGTTTGATGTTTCAATGGGGCTTGGGCAGCATAGCGATATTCTCAAGCGATCTGATTTCAGTTATGTATATAATCTGCTCAAAGATCTGTATGAGAAAAATAGTTTCTCGAAACTACAGCCACAGAAAACAGCCCGCATTCCTAAAATTTTACATATCATGTGGCTCGGTGGAAAAGTTCCCGCTGAGTATCATTCCTATATAGCAAGCTGGAAAAATTATCATCAAACCTGGACGGTGTTGTTCTGGACCGATAGTGAACTGAATTATGATCAAGGATCGCATGTAGTCCATTCCTTTGAGCAGCTGGAGGGTTGCCTGCACGATTGCAAAGGAGATCGTATTGTGGTGGATGTGCGTAACCTTCAGTTTGATAATCGCGTGTATTATGATCAATCTCAAAACTATGGTGAACGTTCCGATATTTTAAAATGGGAAATTGTGTATCGGCTTGGAGGAACGTATGTGGATACCGATTTTGAATGTTTGCAGCCGCTGGATCTTTATCATCACACATACGATTTTTATACCGGTATTCAGCCGCTTGACACCAATATGGTGCAGCTTGGTGCCGCATTGTATGGGGCGATTCCAAAGCATCCGCTTTTAAAAGCGTGTGTTGAGACTATTAAAAACAATCAGCACATTTCCCAAATTATCGTGAAAACAGGGCCTATTCATTTCACTAAAACGTTCCTAAGTTTGGCGGGGCAAACAGGTTTGCGTGACATTGCGTTTCCTTCGAGTTATTTTTATCCGTGCGGCTATGAGCAGCGGGGTACAGAAAAGTCGCTCTGGTGCAAAGCAGAATCTCATGCCGTGCATCATTGGGCCTTCAGTTGGGCAAAACCGGAGGCGTTTGTACATAGTTAGTTAACTACTAATTGGAGAGAAAGTAGTGATGAAGAAACTTACCTTTATCTTGGGGCTTGCGGTTGGGTTGGCAGTGGTACTGCATGTACGATCTGCGGCACCCACCAAAAAAGCCGATCTTGTGGTCTTTTCCTATGATCGGCCGCTACAGCTCTATGCATTTTTAGAATCTACGCAAAAATATGTGACCGGAATTGGGCAGTTATCGGTTATTTATCGTGCAAGTGGTCAAGCGTTTAAAGATGGCTATGATGTGGTACGTACCGATTTTCCTCAAGTAACGTTTTATTCGCAAGGCAGCAATCCAGCCCAAGATTTTAAATCACTTACGCTCAAAGCCTCGTTTGAATCTCTATCTTCGTATATTATATTTGCCGTTGATGACATTGTGGTGAAAGATACGGTTGATCTTGGGTGTTGTATCGATGCATTGGAAACGCATGATGCCTACGCATTTTTTTTGCGCCTGGGCATGAATTTAAACTATTGTTATCCCGAGAATCGCTTTCAACCGATTCCCCGATTACAACAAGAGGAAGATGATATTTACTCATGGTATTTCTCAGAATCGATACTTGATTGGCGGTATCCGTTTACAGTGGATATGACGCTGTATCGTAAAAAAGATATAGAAGGGGACTTTAAAGTACTTTCGTATGTCACGC
>JAUUXD010000055.1 GCA_030588705.1 bacterium
AGAGCACATCTAATTTCTTAAATCTTGGAAATAGATCAGAAATCTTATAATTTTTTGGCAACTCAAGAGAAAGGGAGAATTGCGGACGCATGCTGCTATCGATAAGCACATACATCGTACCCACCACCTGCAGTTTGTTGATAAACATAGAGCCGGTAAATCCGATCCCACTCCGAATAAATTTATCTTTCGGAATATCAGTAAGAATCTTCATGTTGCGCATGGCAAGATTTTTGTTAAACATCTTATTGGCCACCGGAGGAAGTTTTACCTTGCCCAGAAAATCACCAACCATCTTAAACAGTTTAACATCAGCGTCTTTTGGAGTTTGATTAATCTCATCCTTAATAGAGTCAATGAGTTCTTCACCCGATTTAGGCGGACCACCCGCTCCTCTCTTAGGAGGTGGTGCTTTCGGTTCCCCTTTTCCTTTTGCACCAAATGCCATACCTGGGACATTAAGCAACAACGCAATTGCTAAAAAACCAAGCATTTTTCGCTTTAACATTACAACGCTCCTTGTTACTATGAACTTATTCTTATTGAACAATGAAAAAATTCCGTGATACGCTATACTTTCAAATATGTGTCACCGTATCACACGAGGAGCCACAAAATGAAACGTCTACTGTTGTACGCTTTAATAAGCGCGTGGTTCACCACATTTATCTATGCGCGAACCCCAGAAAAACCTAGTACCAACCAAGATAGTGCCGCCCAGCTTCTTCAGTCTATTCAGCGAGATCTGCGAGATCCTAAATACCGCCAAGATATTCTTCCGAATAATTTCTCGTATCTAATGCAACTACTTGAATATGGGGAACAAACCAAGCAATCCCGTGAATTTGCCCAAGAATCATTGAGTCTTTTCAGCAAAGTGCTCAAAGGATCGGAGTATGTAAACTCATATGCATTTGGCTCATTTATTGAACGGATGCCCTCAATGCTCAAACATTATTTTGCAGGATACCAGCTTGAATCAGCCAACCAACTCATTGTGGAAAATGATCTTGATATGCTTGAACGGCTCCAACAAACGGTCACGAGCATTGTGTACAGTAAATTCACTAAAGATTTTGCCACCTGCAAAACAGACCCTGAACAGTTTTTGAATGATCTAACACACAAAATTGTTACCGCAACCACGCAAGAAATAACCACCGAGCAGCTGCGCCAAATCGTTATTCGCTTTCTTGAGGTTGGGTTGAGCAAGCTCATTTGGAACCCACACGAGCAGGAAAAAACGTGGGAATCGGTTAAATCGATCTCCCACCATTTGGCTACCCTGATGAAATACAACATTGTGGACGATCTCAATGATGTAGATGAACTGTTTTGGACGCTTGTCCACCGATATCGTTACTTTCTAGAGCTCCACAACACCACCATGCCTCTCTCGTTTTATGCAAAAATAAAGCATGATATCAGAACGCAAAAACTGATGTTATTTGAACTGGAGGAGCAGGAGCCGTTCCTGCAAACTAAATCATCCTGTCTGATACAGACGATCCTAACCCAAGAAGCAAAAAAGCGAGCTCTTGAATATCATCGCAGAGCAGAGCGGCGCGTTCTATAACACACCACTCCATTAACGCCTACTTGGAAAACTTAATCCCTGCTATCAGAGCTATAGCAAGATCTTTCACGCTGTCTTTTGGTTTTTTGAGATTAAACTGAACATTCCTCAGATTTACTCTCACTTTCGGCACACCCGGGACATTCACTTCAGCAATAAAACTTATCAATTTTGGCAACTTCCCTGCTGCCGCCTCATCTGCATTAAATTCACCGATTGCTTCCTTAATCTGGAATATTTGTGCCCCTTTAGCCAGCGCGCCAACCATTTTAGAAAAACCGTCAAGCGTTTTCTCAACGCCCTTTTTCAGCAACTTAGCATCGCTTAAGGTTTTGGTTGCAGCGGCCACCGCTTTCGTTACGCCTTTCACTACCTTTCCACCCGGATTGAGCAATGCATTGAGATAGGTTTTCTTCAAACCAATACCTATTTTTGCCTTTCTAATAGCTCTCCTAATTTTTCGTTTTTCACGCCGGTCTTTTTCCTTTACAAGCCTTTTCTCTAATACGGCAACCTTAGCTTCCAGATCCTTGATCTTTCTTCTAACACGAGTTATTTCCTTATTTACGCTTTCCTTGCCAAGCGTCTCAATCTTATTCGAGAGATGCTTGATCTCAGCGTTCAGACTTTCAAGCTTATCCGAAGCTTCAGTTTTCAGATTGTCGATTGCTGGCTTTGCCTGTTCGCTCAAGAATTTGGCGAAATCACCTTTGAAGCCAAACTTAAGGCGCATTTCCTGCCATTTTTTCTTTACGTCCTTTTCACCCAAATTGATATTTGCCTCAAAAAGAACGGTAAAGCCTGCGTATACCGTTTCAAAGGCAGCTTCCATACTTAGGCCACGCCATAAGAAATGCGTTTTCTGGGTAAGACCAATAGCGGGAACTTCAAAAATCCCGTCCACCCCAAACATCCCTTTAGTTGGATGTTTCACATCGAAATCAAAAATAATCTTCGGCCCCGCAACCTCTTTGCCTGCTTTGGTGAAAAATGGAGGGCCAGTAAGCGTGAAAATGTTTTTTCCCTTTGCTTTCACATCAAGGTTGGAAATGTAGCCTTCCCCGCTCACGGTGCCTGCTGTGTGCTTGAAGTCTATAGAAAACCCAGCGCGCTTCTTCATAATGAGCGTATCAACCTCTAAGGCAAATCCTGCTGGGTACTCTTTCTGAGCAATCCTGGTGTCTTCCAATGAAAGATACCCGCGAAGTCGCTCAATATTAATGGTCGGAAGATTACCCACCGGAATCTTTCGTTTTGCAATCTTTGTTTTTACCGCAATCTTGGAAGCAAGATTAATGATGTTTGCAAAACGAATATTCTTCGCTTCCGCATCAAATACAATATCGGGAATATGTGTACTAGCGACCCGCACACCACCAGCAAGATTTAAAATAGCACGCGCTTCTCCTGCTTTTCCCATATCAACCTGCCCATTCAAGCCAATACCGGTAAATGGTACACCAAATACCGCAGCAACGGGTAGAAGAGCCTCATCAAAATCAAGCTGAATACCGGCATTGCCCAAAGCAAACCATTTCAGTTCGAGCATATTACGCATACGCATACCAAGAGAAACACTTGCTGGCTCAACAATGCCAAACATACTTAAACGGATAGGGTCGGGCTGGGTTGCCAATACAATACGTACGCCACCCTCAACGGTAAATTTAAGCTGTGGCGCCGTCACGGCAAACACGAAATCATCGGTGGTAATTTCTTTGAATATGTTCTTAATGGATTTCGGCATTTTTGCGATTTTGGCAAAATCGACGCCGATATACATCGGAATGGTTGCACTAAATTCAACCTTTTTAATATCGCGCGGGATAACCCCTCTAAAGAAGATCGGCTCTGATCGAACCACGACAGATTTTAGCTTCTTCGCCTGATCTTTTATTTTGTTGAGTATTGAAAGTGGCCCGGTCAGATCCAATGTGGCAATAAAGTTAAAACCTGGCTTTACACCAAATCCGGCTGGAGCGTAGTAACTAGTCGTAGAAAGAACAAACGATCCCCTTGGCAGCGAAAGCTTGTCGAGCTTTTTAAACGACGGGAACATACTAGAAATTTTATAATGCTCAGGCAGCTCCATAATAAGGCTATATTGCATTTTCTTGGCTTGATCCTCCATCACATATACCGTCGCCTGCACGGCAAATTTATTGAAGAACATCGTACCGGTGAACCCAAGTCCAGTACGTACTCCTGATGGCCCTTTAACAATTTTCATGTTGCGCATAGCAAGGTTTTGGTTAAAGACTTTTCCAGCCGCATCAGGAATAGGGATTTTGCCGAGCACATCTCCCAGGATATTAATAAGAAGAACGTCCGCATCTTTTTTCGCGTAATTGATGATATCTTTAATATCGCCAAAGATCCCCGTCTTCTTCTTCTTCTTGCTCTCAGAAAGATTCTTGTCATACTCCTTTTTCTGCTTAGAATCCTTGAGCACTCCACAAACGAGGTTGGTGTTGGCAATTTTTTTCTCGAGCTCTTTTATTTCAGCATCGAGATCAAGCCTCTTCTTTTGATCAGCGGGCTTTGTCTTACCACGCTCAATCTTTTTCTTATTAGCAAGGTCAATCAGCTCAGACTTTTGGAGAACACATCTAGCTTCTATCTCCTTATCAGTCGCTTTCTCTGAAAGCCGGAGCTCTTCATAATAGGTCCCCTTAACATCTGCCCCTCCAACACCTTCACGAAACTTCCGCTCTCGCTCCTCTTCTTCTCGTTTTTTCCGCTCTTCCTCTCCTTTTTTCTCACCAAGCTCTGCATTATATTTCGATTTTTTTCCCGGATCACGAACTATCTGGCTTGCCGAGTTTAATACAT
>JAUUXD010000003.1 GCA_030588705.1 bacterium
GAATCGGTCAGTTCTTTCATCCTTTCCTGTATCCCAACATCGCAAGCTGACCCCCCTATTTCCACTCTATCGCTATAAAAACTTGTAACAACACGAGAAAAAGCGGTAGAATATGGAACATGTGGGCAGTTGGCAGTGCGAGTGAGGGACAAATTGACAATGCCAAAACATAAGGATGAATTATGGAAGGTGTTTTTTATGTAAAGGCCGCTGCATTTCTGGGAGCTGCTATTACGATGGGTATCGGTACAATCGGACCAGCACTAGGTCAAGGTTTCATTGGCATGAAGGCCTGTGAAAGTATAGGGAAGTACCCGGAAAGTTCAGGAAAAGTAAGAACCGCTATGATGATTTCCATGGGCTTAGTGGAAACGGAAGCAATCTATGCACTTATCATCGCAGCGGGGTTGTTGTATGTGGGCCATTACGCTACAGCATAACCGGGCATTCAAAAATCGATTGATAAAAATCCCCTCCGGGGGTATTTTTAACGTTAGAGTGCCTACAATGTTACCGTAGCTAATTGAGCCTATATGAATATAAATGCCACATTGTTCGTTCAAGCAATCAATTTTTTTATTGCCTATCTTTTATTTCGTTTTATTCTCCTAAAGCCTGCCTATCATGCTATCGTGCAAGAACAAGAAGATCAGGGTCGGTTGGAGGGCCTTGTCGCAGGCGATAAGAAATCTCTTGAAGATACACGAAAAAAACAGACAGCGCGGTGGCTTGCCTGTCAGCGCTATTGTAAGAAATATCTGCCGGGCCAGATTAATGAAGTGGAGCTGTTTCGTGGTATTACGCCGAAAATTTCTGTGCACGCTCCTTCTTCAAGGGAGCTTAGCTCAATGACAGAGCGTATTTCTCAAACAATCATTGCACGTGTAGGGGGGGCTGATAGTCGTGACTGAACAGATGACGGTTATCTTTTTTAAACTGCTTAATTTTGTGGTGCTGTTTGGTTTAATACTGTATGTGGTAAAGGTATATCTTATGCCCGATCTGAGAGCGCAGATGGCAAAATATATTGCGTATCTAGCGGGATTGCGCAGTTCCCATCGTGCGCTGAAAAAAGATGAGCGTAAGCTGCAAGAGGCAATACGTGATGATACCAAGCAGCAGGAGCAACTCAAAGAGAACGTGAAGCGTTGGCAATCAGTGGTCAACGAGCAACGGGAGGATCTTTTGCGTGAACGGGAAGATCGAAAGGGTGTTCTTCTTAAACGTTTTGAGGAATATAAGGGACAGATTGCCTTGTATCGTACCTATAAGCAGGTTGCGCCAGAGGCGATAGAGCAGGCGCGCAGGGAGTTGGAGAAGCGCTTTGCTCAGGATGCTGCGCAGCGGAAGTTTATTAAAAAAATTGTGCTTGATATGCGCAAACAGTGAGGATATATGGACATAGCGCGTAAATATGCTCGAGCCTTTTTTGCTGTCTTTGGGGATGTAGTAACGGATAAACTGGCACAAAATATTGATCAGGCGGTTCAATTTTTATCTACGCATAGGCGTGCGCTGTTTTTATTCAAAGTTCCGGTGATTGATCGATCAGTTAAGGTGCGTGGTCTCGAGGAATTTTGTGATCGATTCGCGCTTGGCAAGTCCATTCAAAAATTATTAGTATTGCTTCTTGACGAGCGACGATCATCAAAATTTGTGCTGGTGTTGCGGGCAATTAGCGCATTATATCGGAAGAAAAATAACATGGTTGCCATTACGGTGGCTAGCTCATACACGTTAACCGACGAGCAACGGGCCACGATAGAAGCATTTATGGCACAGCGGATTGCGGGCAAAAAAAGCTATACATATACAATTGATCCGGCATTAATTGCAGGAGTTCGGGTATATAGCGATACCTTTTTATGGGAGTTATCCGTTGCAAAGCAGCTACGCGATCTATATTATTCTGCAATTTGGTAAGGAATAGTTCATGAAAGAAAGAACGACAGATTTGGTAACACTTTTTGAGCGATCGTTGCGCGATCTGCCAGAAGAAAAGTTAGAAGAAATTGGAATTGTGGTGCAAGTTGGCGATGGTATTTGTCGTGTGCACGGCCTTTCCAATGCGGTGTATCATGAACTGATTGAGTTTGAAGGAGGCAATCGGGGCATTGTGATGCAACTTGATGAAGATACCGTCTCTATTTTTTTGTTGCATAGCACGATCCAAGTAAATGAGCGTGAAATAGCGAAACGAACGGGCGGAGTGTTTAAAACGCCGGTGAGTATGGGGTTGTTGGGTCGCGTTGTTAATGCGATGGGCAAACCGATTGACGGGCACGGTGATATAGCAGTTGATGAATATCTTCCGATAGAAGCGGATATTCCCGGTATTATTGAACGAAGTCCGGTGAACCGCCCCTTAGAGACGGGTATTATGGTGGTTGATGCGCTGGTGCCAATTGGGCGCGGTCAGCGTGAGCTCATTATTGGAAATAGAAATACGGGAAAAACATCTCTTGCTGTCGATACGATTTTGCATCAGCGCGGAAAAAATATGTTGTGCATTTATGTAGCAATCGGTCAGCGACAGGCAAATATTGCCCGTATGGTTCGCTTGTTGCAAGAGAATGGTGCACTCGAATATACCGTCATTATCAGTGCTGAGGCAGGCGAGGCGGTCTTAAATCAATATCTGGTTCCCTACATTGGCTGTACGGTCGGCGAATACTTTAGAGGGCGTGGCCATGATGCGTTGGTGGTCTATGATGATTTGAGTAACCATGCGATTGCGTTTCGTGAAATGTCTCTCTTGCTGCGTCGGGCGCCAGGACGTGAAGCCTATCCTGGAGATGTGTTTTATCTTCATGCGCGTCTTTTGGAGCGTGCGGGAAAACTTGTTTCAGGCAGTTCACTAACAGCGCTCCCTATCGTTCAAATTCAAAGCGATGATATCACTGCCTACATTCCCACTAACTTAATTTCTATTACCGATGGGCAGATATTCTTAGATACACAGCTATTCAATCAAGGGATTCGTCCGGCGGTTAATACCGAGCTTTCGGTGTCTCGTGTGGGCGGAGCAGCACAAACAAAGGCCGTTAAACGAATGACCAGGGCGCTGCGCCTTGAGCTTGCGCAATATCATGAGCTTTTGGATTTTGCCCAATTTGGCACTGAGCTGGATGAAGTGGCCCGTAAACGGCTAGCACGTGGTAAAAGGGCGGTTGAGATTCTCAAACAGCCTCAGTATGCCACCTACACGTTTGTGGATCAGGCGTTGATTTTATTCCTTCTAAAATATGATTTTCTGGATCCGATCAAAATGGCCCATGTGCATTCATTTGTGACCCAGTTTGTGAGCTATATAAAATCGGTCTATCAGGATGATATCTACCGTATTATAGAGAAAACAGAAGATATCTCCGACGGTATTTCAGCTCGTTTGACAGAGGTAGCCAGTGAATTTAGCAAGCTATTTGTGGCTCCTGAGCAATAACGTACTATTGCGGATTATATTGGCTTGAGTATACTAAAAGCTCTCTTTTCTGTTATGTATGCGCTCGTAGCTCAGTTGGATAGAGCAACGGATTTCTAATCCGTAGGTCGCAGGTTCGAATCCTGCCGGGCGCACCATACTTCGCTCCTTCGGAGCTTCGTATGGCACGGCCACCCTTCGCTAGAAACGGAAGTCCTGTAAGATTGTTTGATATTGTGGAGCGAAGTATGTCCTGCGTAGCTGAAAGCGAAGCGGGATGGCGGGCCTGTCCTTCGAAGTAAGCGGTCGAATGGCCGATGCGAAGTAGGGCCAGTTTTTTAATGACTGGCAAGCCTTTTTATAATCGAGGAGATGTGGCAGCAGCGTTATGTTGTCTCATGGAAAAAGTATTTAATAAGGGTTAAATATGGCATGGTACGATATTCCAGTGGTTAAAGTAGAGTATGTTCGTAAAAATGGTAAAGATGTAGGCATTCAAATGAGTGCAAAAGACTTTGAAAAGCTGATAGGAAAAATGGAGGATTTTTTAGATAATTTGTCAGTTGAAGAATCAAAAAAAGAGAAACCCCCTAAATTTTACAGTCATAAAGCAATAAAAAAACTAATTGCGAGCAAAAAACGGTGACTTTTGTTAATCGCCTGAGGGGTTATGGGCTTTGCTATTCCTCGAGAGCCAAAAAAGCGATCGATAAACTTGATAAAAAAACCGCGATGCATATCGTAGAAAAATTGGAACAGCTCGTAAATGGTAATGACAATTTGGATGTGAAGAAGTTAAGCGGTTGTTCTGAGTCGAGGTTTAGATTGCGGGTAGGGTATTTTAGGCTGATATATGAGGTGAGGGAGAAGGAAGTAATTGTGTATGTAATTGAAGTAGGACATAGAAAAGAGATTTATAGGAATTAACCGACTGTGTCGGGCAAAGCGGAGCGAAGACCGATGAGTAAGAAAAAAACAATAAAGCCGAAATTTTACTATGATGAAAAAAAACGTCCTGTTTTAGTCAGACTTTCTGTAGAAGATTTCGATAATCTCTACAGCGAGCTTAAAAGACTTTCGGCTGCTGCCAAGAAGCAGGCATCAGGTAAAAAAGTTCTAAAATAGTCTAAGGAATCCAAATGAAAAAATTAGTAATAATCCTCCCCCTCCTTCTATTAGCAGGGTGTGGGGCATCACAAGGTGAAGAACAATCAAAACCGGTAGCTCAAGAAGGGAACGCTAAGATGACACGTCAAACAACTGATTCAGGATTAGCATATGAGATCACGCAGGAGGGATCAGGAGCATCCCCACAGAAGGGCAAGCAGGTTACCGTTCATTACACCGGTTGGCTTGATGAGAATGGGCAGCCAGGCACGAAATTTGATAGCAGCGTGGATCGAGGCCAGCCGTTTAGTTTTGTTATCGGTGTGGGCCAGGTGATCAAGGGCTGGGATGAAGGCGTTATGAGTATGAAGGTTGGAGAGAAGCGCAGATTGATTATCCCTGCAGCGCTCGGGTATGGCCCGCATGGGGCTGGTGCAGTGATTCCACCGAATGCCACGCTTATCTTTGATGTAGAGCTTCTAAACGTTGGCTAAAGCTCGATATATGATATCTGATTAAAGGGCCCCATTGTGGGGCCCTTTTTTTTTGATGTGAACGGAAGTAAAATCCAAAGAAAATTCCGGTAGCGAACGGCTGACCAAAGGCCGACCGGAGGGAGGGCGTGTGTCTAGCTTGCGAGCGGGAGAACGATCCAACGGGACGTTGGTGCCCTTGTATCGAAGATATTGGGCAAGCAATATCTTTGTGCTGTCTGCATAAGGCGAGATTGGTAGTGATCAAAGATGAGTAATATCTGGAAATGACCGCTCCCCCCGCGCAGGGGGTAACTGCCTAGCCGGCATGAGGCACATCCCCCCACTAGACAGTGAATCCTTCTTTTGTTACTATGAGAAAACATTCAAAAAGTTATTATTTTAGGGGGAACGATGGCCACTCCGAAAGAGCCTTTTATTCGTAATGTTGCAATTATCGCTCATGTAGATCACGGGAAAACAACCGTGGTTGATCAACTGCTGCGCCAATCTGGCACCGTATTGCGTCAAGATCAGGATCGGGTGATGGATTCCGATTCGATTGAAAAGGAACGCGGTATCACTATTCTGGCAAAAAATACCGGTATCAAGTATGGCGGTCACACGATCAATATTGTGGATACGCCGGGTCACGCTGATTTTGGCGGTGAGGTTGAACGAACGCTCCAAATGGTGGAAGGTTTTTTACTTCTCGTTGATGCGGCTGAAGGAGTGTTGCCTGGTACGCGTTTTGTGCTTCAAAAAGCATTACAGCTTCATCTCAAGCCGATTGTGGTGATTAATAAAATTGATCGGAAAGATGCAAGTATTAAAGCAACAGAAGATCAAATTCACGATCTCTTTCTCGATTTGGCTACAGAAGAATCCCATTTAGATTTTCCTATTTTATACGGCTCCTCAAAGCTTGGGTTTATGACAACCGATCCTGAAGTTCTAACCGATTCATTTATTCCGTTATTTGATGCGATTATCAAATATATTCCGGCGCCAAAACCAAAAATACAGGATCTTCAGCTGCTGATTACTAATCTTGATCACTCTGAATTTTTAGGGCCTATTGCCGTAGGACGTATTTTCAGTGGTTCATTGCGTGTCGGAGATTCTGTGGTGCTCTGCAAGGATGATACGGTGAGCGCACCAACAAAAATTACGAAAATGTTTATGTTTGCTGGTTTAGAACAAGTTGAAGTGCAGGAAGCGCACTATGGCGATATTGTACTGGTGGCAGGCTTTAATACGCAGCCTGAGCTTGGTGCAACGATCTGTGCCGCTGGTAATCCGCACCCATACCCGTACACCAAGGTGGATGAGCCAACCCTCTCGATGTATTTCTCCGTGAACAATTCTCCGTTTAATGGCAAGGATGGCAAATTTTTGACCTCCCGTCATTTGAAAGAACGGCTTGAACGTGAACTAAAAAAGAATGTTGCCTTGCGGGTGGAACAAACAGATTCACCGGAGGCGTTTAAAGTGTCGGGCCGTGGTCAGCTGCATTTGGGGATCTTGATTGAAAATATGCGCCGTGAAGGGTTTGAGCTACAAGTTTCTGCTCCTGAAGTAATTTATAAAACGATCGAAGGGCGCAAACATGAGCCGATTGAATTAGCGATTATCGATGTTCCTCTGCAGCACCAAGGGGTGGTTATGGAAAATTTGGGGCAGCGTAAGGCGGAGCTTAAAAATATGCTGCCTATTGGTGGCGGCCGTGTGCGTTTAGAATTTGAAGTTCCTTCTCGAACGCTGCTTGGATTCCGTTCACAGTTTTTAACCGAAACGCGTGGCACGGGGATCATGAATTTGAGTTTCTTGGGATATCAACCCTATAAGGGTGATATGGCTACTCGTAAAAAGGGATCTCTCGTTTCGATGGAGAATGGCATTGTCACTGCCTATGCGCTCGATGCGTTGCAGGCGCGCGGTATTCTATTCGTGAAACCAACCGAAAAAGTGTATCAAGGTATGATTATTGGTGAGCATAGCCGTGATAATGATCTTGATGTGAATCCCTGTAAAACGAAAAAATTAACCAATATGCGTGCATCTGGCTCTGATGATTCAGTGAAGCTGCCGCCAGTCAAAGAGATGACGCTGGAACCCTGCATGGAATGGATTCGCCCCGATGAGCTGATTGAGGTGACCCCTCATTTCATTCGTCTGCGAAAACGGGTGCTCAACCCAGTATTCAGAAAACGGGCCTAGGGATTGTTTCAGGTTGAATTCTCAGCAATGCCCCCTTTTGCCTAAGTGGCTTTTTTAGCGTAGAATAAGGGATATAGTGGGAATGATCCCGGTGAATTTAAAGGCTATGGCATGATAAAAAGATATGGATTATTAATCGGTTTGCTGATGGTATGCGCTTCGGCGTTTGCCATGGAACCAGATGAGGCAGCCCCTGTTGCTGATGCAGAGCAGCCAACTGCATTGAGGCAGCTAGGATCAGCATTACTTTGGCCATTTCGTCCGTTTGAAATAGTGGATAAAAATGATGCGGTCCGTCAAAAGTATAAACGTTTAGTTGTGGCCGATTGGCCCAATCTTTCCAAGAAGCCGGAAGGCTATGATGCGTTTGATGAGGAGCGGAAAGAACTATCTGACTACTCTGCGAATAAGTTGCGAAACATTAAAGCTGGTGAAGATGATGATGGTGTCTTGCCTACGCGAAATCAGATTTTGATTTGGAAATATGAGTATAGATGTAAGTATGCGCGTTGGATTCCTCAGTTTTTGCATGGGTCTCCGTATAGTTACGTTGCTTCCGGTTTATACTACTGCGCGCTTGCAGCCGGTGCCGTAAAGGGCGCTCAAAAAATAAGAAAAATATTGAGAGATCGAAAAGATTCTACTTCGTTGAAGAGTGGGGAAGAAGTGAAGCATGCTACTGCGCACTCAGATTGTGCGTGGTGCAGAGCTCGACAGAAAGAAATGAATAATAACCATACCGTAGAGGAATCAGTATGAATAACAAAATGAAGATGTTGGCAATTGTCGCCGTATTAGTGTCATCCGTGGCTCAGGTAGATGCGGGCCGTGGCGTGAGACAAGTTCAGGGGCGTAGAGCGCCGGCTCCTGCGCGTAGAGCAGCAAGTCCTACTTTAGCGGATGGTGTTAGGGGTTTGGCGTCGGATATCGAAGATGCAGCGAGCGCCGTAGCGGGAGTTGCAAGAAACGAAGCCCATGCATCATGGGATTGGAAAGCAGTCAAGAAATTAAACAAGGTGCATCCTTGGTTTCCCGGAACCTATCCATTGAATGAAATAAAAGAAGGGCGTGATACCAACTGGATACACCCATCGCTTTGGGAACAAAGTTTTGTGCGTGAGGGTGCTCGTTCAATCCATCCATCAATTCAGCTTGGGTTCACGGTATTGCTCAAATGGTTGCCTGTAGCATTAATTGTGCGTGGTATCTATAAAGTGGCAACAAAAAAGAAAAAAAAGCATCACAAAAAGCACGATAAAAAAGCTCATCATGTTGCGTTGAATGCATAGCGAATTGTGTGTGTGGCGCAAACGATGGAACCCTTGTATTCTCCGATATTTTCGGCATACTAGGACGATAGTGAGTTGAAGCAAAGGAGTGGAGAAAATGAGCAGAGAAATATATATTTATCAACTTACATAAAACACAGAGGTGTGATTATGAGTAAGAAATTATTCGCATTGTTACTTCTTGCAGCAGTTGGCTCATCAGTCAATGCAGGAGCAAGATGGAATGGCTTGAAAGAGCGTTGTGCAACAGGTTGGGCATATGCTAAAGATGGCGCTTGGGTTCTCAAGCCGGCATTACCTATGGATAATAAAGACGGAAAACTTGATTCCCACTTGGCTACTTTCAAATCTGAAAAATTGAAAACGGCTGAAAAGTATAAACGTTTCAATCGCTGGATCGGTATTCCTTACAGCGTTGTTTTCACAGCAGGAACTTCTGCAGCAGCATTCTTTGCTGTCAAAGGGATCGCCAAGAAGATCCAAGTCCGCAGAGCAAAGAAAGCTCTTGCAGATAAAGAACTCGCGTAAGTAACATTGCGTGATTTGCAATAGAAAATAGGGAAGGCGCTTGCATTGGTGAGCGCCTTCTTCGCTAAAGGGGCAGCACCGCTCGAGTGATGAAAGCAACTCGGGAATATGAGGGAGCATGATACGTGAATAGGTATAACATGAGGGGTATGACTATGAATAAAAAACTTTTTTCTGTACTAATTCTGCTTTTTTTTGTGGCACAACCGGCCCATGCCTATTGCGGCTGGGTGGCGCGTTCAGCGAGGTTCGTTGCCGATGGAGCATCTGATATTTTTCAAGTTCTCAAGCCTGAACTGCGCACGGAGAGCAAGCTCGTTCCTGAATATAAAAAAGGCGAGAATGGCCAACCAGGGAAATTCGAACATGCTCATCAGGTGAAAAAAGTTGGGGAGAAGAAAGAATCTTGGGTGGTGGAGTTTTCTGATCTCGAGAAAGCAGTAGAAGCAATGGTGGATGATGAAGAAAACAAGGAAGAGTATCAATCACGCTTGCGGGTATTTAAAGAAGCTAAACGGGCTGGAAAAGCTAAAAAGGCGCTGGGCCCCTTTGATTTTGGTAATATGCTCTACGTTGTTGATCTGAATGGTGCGGTATTTTGTTTGAACGAAGTCGGTGACGGGCTACGTGAAGCTGATCCAGGACTGCAGTCCTTAGGCCCTATTGGCAATGGTCCTCCTGTATTTGTTCTGCATACTTGTTCAAAGTTTCTCGAAAAAATTAAGTTCGTTACCTACGAAGAGCAAACTAACGCAAAGCAAGACGCTATGCGCTTTGGCTTTCTTAAATCATTGCGCGGTTTTAAGCGCGATACCAAGTTATTGGGTTGCTACGTTTTCATGAAACCCTATGCGCTTGCGTGTGCTGCCGGATTAACGTTCGGTGCCTATAAGCTATATGAGAAGCTTGAGATCTATGAAAAGTTCTTGAAGCCAAATACGCATGGCCTTAAAGAGGATGAGCTAGATTCATCCCTTTAATCGTTTCAACGCTGCGATTGGATCCCCTTGATCAAAGATAGCGGATGCAATAGCAAAATCCTGTGCACCTTCTTGGGAAAGCATCTCGATATTCTCCCCGCTGATCCCTCCATCCATGCCGACTACAAATGGCAATTGCTTTTCATTACGATGAGCGACCAATTTTTTGAGTGCGTCCACCGCGGAGGGCAAAAAACATTGACCAGAAAAGCCAGGCTCCACCGACATGATTAAAACTTGATCGATCATATGGAGGATAGGAAAGAGTTCACTAACGTCCGTTTTTGGTTTGATTGCGATGCTCGGCTGCCAATTATTTTCCTTTATTCGTTTTATGATGCCCTCGATATTTTTTGTTGATTCAAAATGAAATGAAAAAATTGTTTGATCGGGAAGCTGGAGCGTATCACACCAATTCTCTGGATCATCAACCATGAGATGTACCCACAGTTGCTTATTGGTTGCTTTGCTGATGGCGTTTACGGTGCCGGCGCCAAACGTGAGGTTGGGTACAAAATGGTTATCCATAATATCAAGGTGAAACCCGTCGCAGTATGGTTCTAGTTGTTTGATTTCTGCTTCGAGGCGCAAAAGATTGGCCGATATAAGTGAGGGATATATTCGTATCATGGTGGTACATCCTTTTAATTCTTCATGGTAAAATTGCCTGTTTTTGCTATCATTATACACATGTTTTAAATCTGATCCTACTTCGCTTATCCGGGCCTCCCGGTTCGGCAAGCTTCGAAGGACATGGCAAGTAAGCAAGGAATTAGATAATGATTACGAAATTGGGAATGGTTATTTTATTGGAGCATGATTTGGAAGCGGCGGTTACGTTCTATAAAAAAATAGGATTAAAACCGATCTTTCATATCAAAGATTCATGGGCGGAATTTGCAATCGGGCCGGTAAAATTAGGGTTGTGCCCTACGAAACAAAAGCCAACCGATCGTATTACGGGCATTGTGTTGGAGCTGGAGGATGTGCGGAACTTTTATGAAACATTCAAGGATGTAATCCTATTCAAATCGGAACCGCAGGAAAAAGTTCATGGGATCATGGTGAGCATGCAGGATCCAGGGGGCAATATTGTCGACCTCTATCAGCCAACTCCTGAGCGAGTGCAAGAGCTGGTGAAAGAAGTGGTCGATAAAGACCAAAAAACGAGCGGAGGTTGCTGCGCAAAAGAGAGCTGCGGGTGCCAAACCAAAAAAGCGGATGCTTAAATCGAGGGGGAACTCTTAAGCGCCGGTCTTTTTAGGATCAAAGTTTACCGATAGTAACGAAAAGATGATGCGACATGATGGTAGCAATCGCTCGCATTCTGGATAATTGTTTTTTATCCTTATAAAACAGTGATAATGAAGAAGCGCCTTCGTGATCGGGGCATATAAAATCTTAGTCTAGTCCTATCAGATAAAATGGGTTGAGGTTTTAATATTTTTGCCTATACTTGGTGAGTAGCGTTCGCGAAGCGCCCTTCGGAGCTTTAGCGAAGTAGGGTGGCCCTTTTTAGGGTCTATTATAAGACGATATTATTTAATGAAAGGGTACACGATGATGGAAAAAATTAAGCCACTTGGCGACCGGCTGTTGGTCAAGCGAGTGGAGCAAGAGGAAACTACCACGTCGGGAATTATCATTCCTGATAGTGCAAAAGAGAAAGCGCAGATTGGTGCGGTGATTGCCGTGGGTGCTGGACGCCGTAATAATGACGGCAAGCTGATCCCGATGGCAGTGAAAGTGGGCGATAAGGTTTACTTCGGCAAATATGCTGGTACTGAAGCCGGCGATGATTACCTTATTGTAAAAGAAGATGAAATTTTAGGACTGTTGGAACTGTAGGAGATTTTTCCATGGCATCAAAGAAGATTATTTTTGGCTCATATTCGCGAGAACGCATTCGCAAAGGAATTGATACCTTAGCGGATACCGTTAAAATTACCCTCGGTCCCCGGGGGCGTAACGTGGCATTTGAGCGCTCATTTGGCTCTCCATTGGTCACCAAGGATGGGGTAACAGTAGCTAAAGAGATTGAACTTGAAGATAGATTCGAAAACATGGGCGCACAGATGGTGCGTGAAGTAGCAAGCAAAACAGCTGACGTGGCTGGTGATGGAACCACCACGGCAACGGTGCTTGCCCAAGCGATTTACCGTGAAGGGAATAAGCAGGTTACTGCTGGTGCGAATCCGATTGAATTAAAGCGGGGCATTGATAAAGCGGTTATGGTTGTGGTTGATGAGATCAAAAAAAATTCAAAAGCGGTTGATAGCAAGAAAGAAATTGAGCAGGTTGCAATGATCTCTGCCAACTCGGATGCGTCGATCGGTACTCTTATTGCCGAAGCAATGGAACGCGTGGGGCGCGATGGCGTGATCACTGTGGAAGAGGCAAAAGGGATGCAGGATGAGCTGGATATCGTTGAAGGTATGCAGTTTGATCGTGGATATCTCTCTCCCTATTTTGTAACGAATGCAGAAAAGATGGAGACGATGCTTGAAAATCCATCCATCTTAATCGTTGAGAAAAAGATTAGCAGCATGAAATCGATGTTGCCGGTTCTTGAACAGGTTGCCAAAGGGGGCCGTCCATTATTGATTATTGCCGAAGATGTTGAAGGTGAAGCGCTCGCCACATTGGTGGTGAATAAACTACGTGGCACGTTGAATGTGGCTGCGGTGAAGGCACCTGGCTTTGGTGATCGCCGCAAAGCAATGCTTGAAGATATTGCGGTGCTAACCGGCGGTAAGATGATCACCGAAGATATTGGCGTAAAGCTTGATAACGTAATGCTTGAGGATCTTGGTACTGCTAAGCGAGTGATGGTAACGAAAGATACTTGCACGATTGTGGAAGGATGCGGGGCTCCTGAAACCATTAAGGGGCGCGTGCAGCAGATTCGCATGCAAATTGAAAACAGCACCTCTGATTACGACACAGAAAAGATGCAGGAACGGCTTGCCAAGCTTGCCGGCGGTGTTGCGGTGATTCGTGTGGGTGCTGCTACAGAAACAGAAATGAAAGAAAAGAAAGATCGTATCGAAGATGCACTTCATGCAACGCGCGCTGCCGTGGAAGAAGGCATTGTTGCCGGTGGTGGCGTAGTCCTTTTGCGTGCACAAAAGGCGCTTAACGATATGAAATTTGAAAGTAGTGAGCAGCGTGGTGGTGCACAGATTGTGAAAAAAGCTCTTGAAGAGCCGCTTCGCATTATTGTGCACAATGCAGGATTTGATGCATCAGTGATTATCAACAAGCTGAAAGCAGAATCGGGCAATAGGGGCTTTGATGCCAAAACGGGCGAGTATGTGGATATGTTTGAAGCCGGTATTATCGATCCGGCCAAAGTAGCCCGTTCAGCGATCCAGAACGCAGCATCAATCGCAGGCCTTATGCTCACGACGGAAGCCACGATTACTGATATTGCCGAGAAGAAAGATGCCCCAACGGCCCCTATGGGCGGCATGGGAGGTATGGGCGGCGGTATGCCAGGAATGTACTAAGCAGTTCTAGCGGCGTCAGCCAGAAGAAGCTCCCATAGGGAGCGAAGACTGGAATGCCAGGTATGTACTAAATAGAAAACAACGCCAAATGAGCCCCCAGCATAAGCCGGGGGCTCTTGCTTTTTATGCCCAAAACGCTATGCTAAAAGGGAATCTGAGCGGTGTGAGGCAGTGCATATAATACAACAAATTACTAGAGGATACTTATGAAGAAATTAGTTGCAATACTATTGTTAAGTTTCACCTTGCCACTGTGTGCCATGGAAGCAACGATGGAATATCATTCAGATGGCAGTGGTTCGGGGGGCGAGGGGGAAGAAAGCTTCAGGCCGGTTATTGGTTTTGGTACTCCGCTTTCTCCAGTGAGCACAGCACCAAACGAATCCCCGGAAGTCCTTAGAATGGTACACGATTTGAAAGATCGACAACTACGACCCCTATTCGAGGATGAGGAAGTAGAGCCGACGGATCCTGTCTTAGCTGTTGAAGGTGCCGCTCCAGTTTCCCCTCCGGGTGAATCCCTAGGTGGAGGCGGTGGTGCATCATCACGAGTTCCAGCAGGAAATGCTTCTCCGATCTCCAAATGGTACAGTCCAAAATCTCCAGTTTTAAGAATTGTGGCGCCAACAAGTTTGGTAGCAATAATTATGGGGGGATATCTAACGCGTCGCCATGTTAAAAAGCAACGAGCTTTGGGCAAACCAACCGTCTTTGATCGCATGGGGCAGTGGGTACAGCAAAGATACCGCGGTTTAGTTCGCAGCCCGAAGAAGCCAGCAGGCGAAGACGGGCGTCGTGAAAAAACGACCAGCGAAACAAGCGCGTAAGTTGTTTGCGAAAAATCTAGAGGCCTTGACGTAAGACGGACTTACGTCAAGGCCTCTTTTCTTTTTTATGCAAAAAACTATACTTGAGGGAAAATTGAGCCGTAGACGGTTTGTGAAATTAGATAGATTATAAGCGGAGGATGACCATGAAAAAAATTTTTGTACTACTCGTGCTCAGCTCGATACTGCCGTTGTGTGCAATGGAGCAAGAAGCTTGTGGTGAAGCCAATGGTGATGGTGCAGGTAGCGAGGCAGGAGTGCGACATCTTAAGTTTAGTCCAATAGTTGACGTTTGGGAACTTGACACTGAGGACGAAGATGAAGAAAAAAAATGTGGGGAGTTATTTGATAGAATGTATGAATTGAGGAGGAAAGGGAGAATTGATGTCGCTCGTTTAAAATATTTAGAGGATGCACTAGATGAGAGTGACGCGAATCCTAAAAAGATTGAAAAGATTGAAAAAAGGATTGCTGCAGATGAAAGCTTATTTGGGCAATTATTTAGCGAACAGGAAGAAGAAGACCTATTAAGTGAAGAGGAAGATTCAGAAGGAGGGCGTGCAACTGATTTTTCTGGGTCGGAAGATAGTGGTTCTTCTTCGGGTGAGGAAGACGGCTCCAGTGACTCAACGGAGTTGGCTGAACTATCAAGTGCAGATGAAGAAGACAGTGACGCCGGATTTTTATCGTGGGCCACGAAACCTCGAGATGGTGTTGTAGTTTTACCTTCTGCCGCTCAAGACGCAGAAGTTGAACCTCGAGATGGTGATGCACCGGTTGATGAAGATGCCGATGAAAGAAGCGGGTCATCAAGCGATGAGGCTGTTGAGCAAGAGGAAGAAGGCAGTGCCGGTGAGCCTGAAGTGGCAGCGGCAGCAGATGCTTACGAAGAGGCCGGAGGCGTGATTGGAGATCTAGATGCTCCAGTTGATGAACCTGATCGTGCCAGAATAAAAAAGCAAACTGAGTTAGCAGGCAGGCTGGGTGATTTACGGAAGCACGACGTCGATGTTACAAGTTTATGGAATCGTCTAGGACGCGTGGAAACCGATCTTGCAGATTTGGAAAGAGAAATTGATGCCCTTGGAGAAAAAGCAGGAACTGCTCCTGCGGACGTTGGTCGTGGATGGTTGAAGAGGGCGGTTCAATCACCTGTGTTGGGCAAAGTTGCCGGAATAACTTTCGGAGCATTTGTTATAGGTGGATTTACGCACCGCCATGTTAGAACACGACGAGCCCAGGGCAAACCAACTATCTTTGATCGCATGTGGAGTACGAGTAAAGAGTGGAAGAAAAAAGCTGAACGTCTTGTCCGCCGGAGTTGAAAACGAACAGTATGGTTTTATTGGATTTTAATTCTTACAATATAGGATGATTATGAAAAAATTATTAGCGATAGCATTGTTGATTTCAATGGGGCCGTTGTGTGCCATGGAGGCAGATGATGCTGTTCGAGAAGCATGGATGAAAGAACCGGCAGATGCCACCGAGATCGCCCAATTCGGTGGATTCGTGGAAGCTGCTAGGAGAACTGAAGGGTATTGGCAAGAGCAACTTGCGATTTTTTCTACCTCACCTAATGGTTGCACGAACGGAGATTTAAGAACATTTTGGCGATATTTTGAGGAAGAAAATGAAGTGGGTTGTAGGGCGCACTTTAAAGCTTCTCATCCGGTGGCCGTAGCCGCATTTTCACCTGCATCTCCTCCAGTAGGTTCAGGACGTGGGGCGCGCAGAAAACTTCGTCATAGCGGCAAGGATAGAAAGTTGCTTTGTCTTTCCAAACTAGGGTATTTAACCGCTATGGGTGGAACAGCTATGGTAGCTGGCGGTGCGTATGCAGCTCGAAGGCATATTAAGGTACGTCATGCCAAGGGTGAAAAGACTGTTTTTGATCGCATGGGGCAGTGGGTACAGCAAAGATATCGCCGTTTAGTTCGAAGTAAAAAAATGACCAGCGAAACAACAGCGTAAGCTATTCGCGAAAAATCTAGAGGCCTTGACGTAAGTCCGACGTAGACGTAAGACGGATGAGCATATCAGGGCCTCTTTTTTTACATCTGTATAAAAATCTGCTACCTTAAACCTCCCATTAGCAAGGGGAAATGGGGAATGTGCGTTGTTTTAACGCACAAATAAAAAGAATTAGATAGCAAAATTGTATAACTATTATTTAAGTGGAGTTTATCATGAAACGATATGGAGTGTTATTTGCATTGATTATGGTTGGTAGCATGGTGGCGCAGGGGGACAAAGATAAGGAAGGTAGTTTTTTGCGAAGGAGCGATAGTAGGGATATCCCGCCTCGTAAAGAAAGCGGGAAGGATCTTTTTTCTTCTCTCCCCAGTGCGCTGATGATACGTGAATCTTTAAGGAGGAGGCAACGGGCTAGGGAGGGAGTTCTATCAGTATTATTAGATGAACAGGAAGCTCAAAGGGAAACTCACGCACTGTTTGAGCTTGAAAAGGGATTGTCTACTTGAAACACACATGTGAGGTTGATCATGAAAAAAAATAAGACAGTTTTGCTGTTTCTATTTTTGTCCCCATATGGCTCTATGTGAAATCCATCTGAAACTTGTTTAGCTTGCGTGATGAAGCAGTATTTTATGCGGGAATAGTACCACGAGCAGGGTCGGGGAAAGAAATAGCCACGCGGTTGACTCATTTGCCCCATTTTGCCTATACTGGGAACTGATTCACATTCCTATCATCGCCAAAGGGGGGCATTCATGAACAGGAAACAGATCACGTCTATCGGATTGTTTATTAGCGCATTTCTTCTTTTCGCCGCGTGTGGTTGGCTTTTTTATCGTTACTTCAAACGGTGGGCACGCATTCGTTCTGATAGGGATACGGTGGTGCAGATGCGCAAGGAGCTTGTCGAGTATAAACGGCTTGGCTTTGGGCAGGAGAGTGAGCTCGTTACTATTCTCACCAAACGGCTTCATCAACAAAAAATGAAAAAACGCGCAATCAAGCAACAATGGTTTTTGGTTGCAAGCGCGGTATCGGAGCAATCACGCATGCATCTACAGCGTCTTTTTGACTTAAATAGAAAAATGCTGATGGGCTACATCCATGATGTACAGGAATATAAAAAACGCGGAGTTCCCTCATCTGATCCTATTGTCCGCTTCTCCTATGATAAAATGGTCCGCTTGACCATTGCACTTTCAGAGCTCGAACGTCAGCTCAATACATCGATCGTGGATGGCGAGTTTTCCAAACGATTGCGACGTATGCAGGAGATCACGAAACAATCAATCATACAATGCAAGGATCGATTGCACGGTTGCGGTGATGATGAAAAGCTATTTGTTCGTGAGCAACTTACCCGGCGTATACGAGAATTAGATCAACTGGAGAGAATCAGTCTTTAATTCTCCCCTATGCGGGGAGCAGGAAACCTTGCGTTGGCGTCGCTGATTCCTACGGATTTAATCTATAAACATTCCATTACTTTGAGCCCCTTCGCGGGGGGCACAAATATATTACTTGCCTAATATATTTGATACAAGGGCAAAAAAGGGAGGTTTCCCTTTTTGATCCCTCTTGCACCTAAAAGGATGGACACTCGCCTACGGCGCCATCTGGCGCACTTGGCTGCGGACCACCTTAGGCGCGGATGAGCCACTCTTTATAAATTAATCCGGTAGCGAACGCATGACCGTAGGCCGTCTGTAAGGCGGACGTGTGTCATGCTTGCGAGCGAAAGAGCAATCAAACAGCATGTTTGTGCCCTTGTATTGAAGGTATTGGGCACGCAATACCTTTATGCCCTGCCGGCATGAGGCGAGAGAGATTGTGATTAAATAATTAACAGTATCTAGAAATGATAGCGCTCTCCAAGTGGTTACCATACAGCCGTTGCTGAAAATAGGTGGTAGCTTGTTAGAAGGTGCCGCCTATTTTAAACCACACCCCCCATGATGCCAAGGTCCCATTCTTCTGTGCGTATTCCGCGAAGACGCCGGCGCCGCCAAAGGCGTTCATTTTGTCTCCTATATGTTCAATACCAACGGCAACGTGTGCTTTGTGATTCAGGATGCTTCCGGCGGCGGCAGAGCAAAGGTCGATATCATTTTCGGTGATACCAACAAATTCACTATCATCGGCCGCTCGTTCACCAATAGTGCTTTCACTTGCCGTTGCTTGTGAGGGTTGTCCACGTGATACTATTGTTCCCGACCCGGCGATGCCAAACTCATTCAGCCCCTCGCATCGGAAATTAAATTCTGAGTTGAGCTCTTCTCTGAGCTCAACACGTTCACCACCATATCCCCATAGATCGTACCCAAATTCTATTTCAAACATCTTGGCATAGATGCGAAAGCCGGTTGAAAAATCTGCAAACCCGTATGGGCGTACGGTAGAATCAAGCGTGAGTATATTTACGCCTGGTTTCACCACTCCGGGTGCGCTATCTTTGCGAGTAAAGAGCATATACCGGCTCCACGGTTTCCCTTTAAGGTCGTAGGTTCTGTATTGGCTATTTCTAAAGAAGACGGTTCCTTCAAGATTGAGGAAAAAGGTGAAGGCAAAATCTTTTGCATCACGATTCAAAACAGTTTGTATAAACACGGCACCACCCCAGCCGAGATGATGATCCAGGCCCACAACGGGACTAAACATAAATTCAGGATCTTGGTGGGAGGCGATCGGAATGCTGAGCGAGAAGTTGGAAGCAAGTTGGAAATAATCTTCCGACATCATCGCACGCCCCACCGTAATTTTTACTTTTTCTGGACGGGTCAATGTTTGCGATTTGTTCGGTATTTTTGCATACCGCCATGCCGCTTGATTGAAGGCCGAGCTAATATCTTTTTGTGTGTTCAGCTCGGTGCCGGTACTGCTCATATCATATTGTTGAAGGTTGATATCGTTTTCCACGCCGATGATCGGAACTTCAATGCCAATAGACCAATCTTGAAGGAATTCCATATCGGTGATTGGTTTAAGGTCCTGATTATACATGATGGTGAACCCGATCTGTTTTTGTGCAGGATTTAGCGAAAGCTTGCCACGAAAATCGGTTGGCAGCCCCACCCATTCTGCTCTAATATCGCGTTGTAAAACGTCGGGGGTATTTGCATCGCCGGCGATTAACAGTTCGTTCTTTCCATTGAAAAGAAAATAGCGGGTCGATTTAGATTTTTTTCGTGAATCTTGATAAAACGGAATGAATTGAAAGCCGCCATATGCTGGCCCTTCTTTTGCGTAGACATAGTTGTGCCACAACTGTTGATCCATGGCGAGATTGTAGGATGCCGGACGGACGAGCATGAATGAACGTCCGAAGATTTCTTGTTTTGAGCTGTGCAGAAAAAATGGGAGGAGTAGTAGGGCACAAATCGCGACTTTTTTCATTCCAAACATTCCTTTTTTGGTCAATTCGTCTCTAGCTTATGCTAGCTGGCCAAGAAATACAAGAGGGCGCGTAGGATGCTTATTCTTTTACGAATACCATTGCTTTTTGAGGGGCTGCATCGTGGTATATCAATGCGGAAATAGCTCGTGTTAGTGCGATTGCATGAGGTAATGAACGTTGAAATATATTTCTGCCCGTTGCGGTTCCTGCAGTGCCTCCTATCGTGAGCTGTTCATAGAGAGTTTGTAGGTACTCTTCTACCGGTATCTGGGTGCCTCCTGCGCAGATCACTTGTGTGTTGCCAGCAGCCGCAACGATTTCTTTTAATTGTTCTACCGATGATTTCGTATCGGTTGGCGATGGTGCTTTGATTTTTACAAAATCAGCACCGAGTGCATTTGCGGCTCCAGTAGCCCCTGCAAGAAGATGCGCGTCTGTTTCATCTTTTACTGCTTTGCCACGAGGGTACATCCAAAGAATAGCAATGAGCCCCTGTTGATGTGCTTCGAAAATAGCTTTTGATGCAAAGCTGAGCATTTCATCTTCAAATTCACTTCCTAGATAAATAGTGATCCCAATACCGTTGATAAACAGGTGCGAATCTTTTTTTAACATAACAACATCGGCAACATCCCATAGTTTTGCGCTTACCGGATCCTTCTGTGAAGAAGAGATCAGGTTGGTTTTGCTGTTGAGCTTGGCAATATACTGTATTGTTGGGTACTGTTTGCCATACCGCGCAATCAGTTCTAGCTGCGTGGCCATTGCGCCAATATCTCCTTGTGAAGCGATCTTAAAAAGATGTTCTGGATGAATCGCATCTTGGTGAATAGCCTCGTCTTCAGGATCAAACGCATCATGAAGGTGTTCTATCTTTTGATCACATGAAAAGAGAAAGAGGCGATTATGGTTCTTGGTAATTGCATGGTAGTTATCAATGAAATCCTGTTCTGCATTTTGGGGGACATCGGCAGGGATAATAATTCCGTTCATGGGTATTCCTTATATCACTCTCTCGTGGATGATCATTTTTTCCGCAATCCTTTTCTGCAATGGCACTGCCACGGTATCGGCGTGAGCATTGGGAGTTTGTGTTTCTTTAATGTAACTTACGATAACACGCTTATAGGGTCCTTTTTCAATAATAGAAGCACAGGTGAATATATTTTTGTTCTGATTATACGTGCCATTCTCAAGGAGATTAGCAGTGCCGGTTTTGCTCATGATATCGTATCCCTTGAGCTGAAAGCGCCAGCCGGTTCCATACTTGGTGGTTTTTCGGAGAATATCTTTGATCGTGGTGATGGTTTTAGGTTGATATAATTTTTTCCGTATCTCTTGCGGCTTTCCGTCGATAATAATTTTAGGAATAATAGGATGCCCCTCATTGGCAATCATAGAGAACGCACAAGCGAGTTGCAGTAATGTGGAGGATATTTCATATCCATAAGAAAGGGAGATGATTGATTGTTTCGACCAATTGCTTGGATGATTTATGAGTCCGCCTTGTTCTCCTGGTAATGAGATGCCGGTTTTGCTGCCAAATCCGATACGCGTATAATGATCATACAGTTTTTCATTGAGCCGTTTTGCCACCTGAGCGATACCAATATTATTGGAGAATGCAATCACATCAGCAAAGGGAATGCGTCCGTGCGCTTTGAGTGTGTTGATGGTTCTGCCATCGATTGTGCAAGTTTTACTGTTTTTACAATCGATGATTTCTTGCGGTGTTACCACCTGCTCTTCAAGGGCTGCAAGCGCGGCAAATACCTTCATTACCGATCCACGCTCGTAGCTTTCCGTGATGCCGCGCGGTTTGAGGTTGGCAATATCGAATGAGCCGGTATTGGGATCATCATAGGGGCGTGACACAAGGCTGAGAATTTCTCCGGTGACCGGATCCATAATAATGGCGGCGCCTTCCTGTGCATTATACTGTTTCATGGTGGCAGCAAGCTCTTCATCCACCAAAAACTGCAAATTGTTATCAATGGTCAGCTGTGTTGGTTTGCTTTGTGTCCCTGCGTGCTTGAGCTCTTTTTTAAAATAGAAACAGCCAGAACGAGCATCTTTTTCTAAGTAGCAGGTGGAGGCCTTTCCAGTAAGATCTCGATTGCATTGTAGTTCAATGCCGGCAAGTCCCTTATTATCAACATCCGTAAATCCGACTATGGGTGCTGCGCAGGGCAACGGATAGAACCGGCTTGATTCCGAAAGGAGGTGAATATCTTCGCACGCTGCATCTTTGATGAGCTGTATCTCATCTTGCGAGAGACGCCGTTTTACGTACATAAACGATCGATTTTGTTTGGTGAGAAACTGCTGATAGGCTTTTGGAAAATGTTCTTGTAAAAACTGGGTGAGCGCTTCCTTGTGCCCGAGTTTATTCGGGACAATGAAGGCAGAAACGCACTCTTTATTCACTGCGAGTGGCTGAGCAGTTCCATTACGATCGTAAATCGGAGCGCGTACGGGGAGCTGCGTGATGGTTAGTTGATACTGATGCGTGCCGAGGCTGCTAAAAAAGGTTCGATTCCATATTTGGATAAGAAAGAGATTAAACAGAATAATCAGGTAGAGCGTGCAGAAGGAGAAGAAGATGAGGGCTGAATTGAATCGAATGGTAGTACGCATCATCAAGGGCTCACTTTTTTCAGTTGCGTGAGGCGTATCGGCTTCATGTGAAGCTCATCTTGTGCGTACTGCTTTATTTCTTGTTTATTTTGAGCCAGGTACATGGCATGTTCAATCCCCTGTTTTTTTTGCTCTATCTTGGCCAGCGTTCGTTCATGCTTTTGTTTGCGGAACGATTCCTTTATAAAAAGCATCTGCTTGCGAATCTGCAGAAAAAGAAATCCAATATTGGTGATAATGAATAAGGAGAGAAAGAGATTTTTTTTCACGCCAAGGCTCCCTTTTTATGCAGTAATACCATAGGAGATGGGAAGATGGCTAGATTAGACGAGAAATAGAGAACCCTTCGACCCTTCGAGAGGCCTCAGGACAGGCCCACCTTGAGAAGGTCCTTTTATAAATTAGGGAATTACCAGTCGTAGGTCATGCCGAAATGGACTTCGCTTTCACGCTCCCCCGTGCGGGTATCCAGCTTGAAGCCCCAATCCACGCGAACTGGCATTGGGCGCAGCATTCGGATCCCTACCCCCACGGCATGGCGGTAGTTGAAGCTATTATCGGCGATCAGGCCAGGAGCGGCATCGCAGACGTATGGATTATCCCATCCAGCCCCTCCATCATAGAAGGCCACTGCCTTCATACTCATATCCTGTGTGATGGGAAAGCAGAGCTCCGCATTGATGAAGAACGCTTTTTTGGCTCCGATGGTATCCCCAATATAGGAGGAGGTTGGCAAGAATTTTGGACCTATTTGCCCGTATGAGAAACCACGAACGGTATTATCGCCCCCAATGTGAAACAGTTCGCCAAAGGGTATGGAGCGGCCGCTGAGCGGTGTGGCAAGTCCGAAAAAGAGATGGAGTTTGAATACGAGATCCTGTTCACCAATCAGAGGGGTGTACCAGAGATAATCAAGGAACAGTTTTGCAAACCCAATCTTACGGGTATCGGTATCGGTGATCATGCCGCTGCTTTCTCTATCAAATGATGGAATGGCAATTTTCGAGGCAATTTTCCATTTATGGCCACGGCTTGTGTGCACGGGATGATTACGATGATCTTGCTCGAGTGCACCCGAAACGTTCACATACTCTCCGGGAGTAAATTCTTTATTTAAAATGTTTGCATAATCTTGTGCCGCGCGTTCGAGGGTCACTCCCTTGGGCAGATCATGACGCGATAGTGAAATTTGAGGTGCCCTAAAATAGCTCACGCTATCAACGCCAACGGTGAAGACTGCTTGTGCATTGCTAAAAATTTTCCAGTGAGGGCTGGTGATAATACCGCCGCTTATGCCGCCACCAGTTACTTTTGAGTTGATAGCACTCATCACGTATCGTAACTGATCGAAGGAAGGGCGCTTGTGATAGATATCCATTGCAGCCGAAATTGGTCTATCAAAAAGCCACGGTTGTGCTAGATGGAACACCACGGTTTGTTGATCTTTCGACCAACTTGCTTCCAAGTTTATATTGGTACCCGATCCAAAGAGATTGGTGTCGGCAATAGTTCCTTTTACGTTAAAACCTTCTGTAGGAGAGTTGAAATCGGCGCCCACCCCGCCAAATCCTGCCTGTATGTTTGCATGGCCAGTTTTTGCCTCTTTCACAAACAGATCAAGATCGGCTTCTTGCTCATTGCGTCGTTTAATTTTCCAGTTTACGCCATCTTGCTGTTCAAAATAACCAAGACTAGAAATGCCCGATTTAGACCTATCCATTTGTCCTTGCGTGAGGATGCCCCCCTCTTGTAGCGAGATCCGCCGACGAATAACTTTATCGCGGGTTTTGCGGTTTCCTTTGATGGTGATTTTATTTAGCTTGATCTGTTTGCCAATATCGGAAATAAAGGAGATTGATACTGTTTTCTTATCTTCATCTACTTGCACGGAAGGTTCTATGGAAGCAAAGATGTATCCTAAATTACCCCAGAGGAACTCCATCATTTTGATCGTATTGGTTATCATTTCTCGTGAGTAATATTGGCCGGGACGGATAGGGATGTTGGCAATCAAAAACTGTTCTGAAACAATATCATTGCCGGGTGCCTTTACCTCGTTAATGACATATCGATCTCCCTCTTCTAGCACAAAAACGAGCGTGAGAATATTGCTGTTATCTTCTGGCTCGATTCGCACATCAATTATTTTTGCGTGCAGATACCCTGCGTTCTGGTAATGTTGTTCTACCATATGCTTATCAGCTTCAAGCCTATCGGGATGAAAGGTTCCTGTTTTATCCATGAAGCTCATGATCCATTCTTCGCGAGTATAGATCACGTTGCGCAGTTCTTTATCGCTCACCTGTTCATTGCCTTCAAAGCGGATACGCCTGATACGTGATTTGTCACCTTCGTTGATATCAAAAATGGCCGAGGCCTTTCCACCATCATCCAGTACCAGATCGGTGTCGATGATAACGTTTTGATATCCTTTTTCGTAATATAGCTTCTTAATCTGTTCCGCAAAAACCTTGAGCTCTTCTGGATCAACAGCTGGTACATCGATGATAACTTTTTTGCGAATCTCAGCAGCCTTGAGATTTTTATTTCCTTTAAATTCCACATCTTTCAGGGGTGTTTTTTCTTCAACGATTACATAGAGATCAATCATATCATCGCCAACAGCATCCCCCTTGAGGGTGATATTTCTAAATCGCTTGAGGCCATCATACAGGTTGCGAATAAGCTGTGTTGATTTTTGTGGATTAAAAATCTCGCCTACCTGATATGGAATATAGTTGAGCATCGCATCGCGTGGTGTGAACTCATTGCCTATAATGATGATTTCGTTTATTCGTCGAGGGATTGGTTGGGCCTGTTCCGTTGCCTCTACATCCGGTTGCGGTTCAGGTTCCTCTGCATGGAGTATGCTTGCCCAGATCGGCAAACAGCACAACACAACGAGAATCCATTTTTTCTTTATTGACGATGTCATCATCTCCAAGCTCCTGCCCTTACCGATGCTGAAACTGTTAGCATTAGGTTAATTAATGTGTACGCGATGATTGCAATATAGCTATTTTTTTTACGATTGACTAGAGCAATTATGCTTTTTTGGTTAAGCTAAATCATGCGTAATTGAGATTAAGTTTGGTTCCTACAGATAGGGTTTTATGTTTACAATAACCAACACCATAACCGGAAAAAAAGAACAGTTTGTCCCAATAAAGCCGGGAGTTGTTACCTTATACGCGTGTGGTATCACTCCGTATGATGCGGCGCATATTGGTCATGGACGTTCCTATGTTTCATTTGATTTGTTGTATCGCTGGTTAACCTTTTTAGGATACGAGGTGAACTATTGTCGTAATATTACCGACATCGACGACAAGTTACTAAAAAAAGCGCAGGAGGAGCTGGGTGATTCGCAGCGTTATAAAGAAGTTGCCGACAAATTTATAGAGCAGTATCACAACGAAATGGAAGCATTAAACTGCACCCCGCCAGATCAAGAACCGCGCGTTACCGATAACATGCCGATCATTATTGAGTTTATCCAGGATCTTATTGATAGCGGACATGCATATGTTGCCAATGGCGATGTCTATTTTGCGATTAATACATTTCCTGAATATGGCAAACTTTCTAAACAAAAACTGGATGAACTACGTGCAGGAGCGCGTGTGCAAACAGATGAGCGCAAAAAAGATCCGCTTGATTTTGCCTTATGGAAATCTGAACCAGAGGGAATGTTTTGGAAAAGCCCATGGGGATATGGAAGACCTGGCTGGCATATAGAATGTTCTGCCTTGGCATCACACTATCTTGGTGATCAGATTGATATTCATGGTGGTGGGCGTGATTTGGTGTTTCCCCATCATGAAAATGAGATTGCGCAATCAGAATCACGGTCGAAAAAACCGTTTGCAAACTATTGGGTGCATGGCGGGCTGATTAGCATCAACAAAGAAAAGATGTCCAAATCATTGGGGAACACGTTATTGCTTGAAGACTTATGCAAGCAGTATGATCCGATGGTGTTGCGCTTTTACTACCTTCTACATCATTATCGTTCGCCATTAGAGTTTTCATTTCAGGAGCTTGATGCTGCAGCGAAAAACTATAAACGACTGTGCAAGCTCTTGGCTGATGTGCCGATTGGTGATTATTCGATTGATGAGCTCACTGCATTGCCATTGATTGATCGTATGATCAGTTTTCTTCGAGACGATTTGAATACCCCCGGTATGTTCGGTGCGCTGTTTGAATCGCTGGATGAGCTTGAAAAGGATCCCAAACAGCTGAGTGCGGTCAAGCAGCTTCTTTATACAGTGTTTGGCCTATCCTTAGTTCCTATTAAAGAGAAGAAAGCTGAGATTACCCCAGAGATACAAAAACTTATTGATGAGCGGGAACAGGCGCGTGCGCAAAAGGATTGGGCTCGCGCGGATGCGATCCGTGATCAGCTGCAGGAACTTGGCATCGAGGTACAGGATAAGAAGACAGGGTAGGGTTGCCCAGAGGGCTTAAATCTGCTAGATTAAAGGATATTAAGAGGTTTTATCTAACTAATCTATAGGGGTTATCGTGTACAAAAAATTACTTATATTACTCTTTGTGTGTTCATCTGCTTTTGCTATGGATGCTGGTAAAAAACTGGTCAATGGCAGGCAAGCAGGTTTGTTATCTTTCTTGCCTCTGTTGATGGTGAGGGGGGGCCATCAAGCGAATAGAGCGACGGTTGAAAATGGGCCAGAAGCGGGTCTGTGTCAGCTTTTAGCTCAGGAACGTACCGTCTTTGGATTCGATTGTTCTCTCTGTAAATCGCACTTGAGTGCTGAGAGTCAGGTGATGCTTGCTAATGAAGCACGTAGGCATCTTTTTATTCGGCATAGAATCGTGGCAACAGGGCTTGAATTACAAGGTTGGCTTGAGGGGGAGAAATTACCCAAAGAAGATACTATTTTTGTTTAATAGGGTACTTTTCCGGCTGTTTCATGCAATATTTGTAGGCATTTGAATCGCGTGGTATATCGGCATATGCTACGAAAATTCGTTTGTCAAAACCGCCTCGTTCATCAAGTTTTTTTTGACGCGCAGCTTGAACGGTTTCTTCCTTGAGCTTGCATACCTTCATCAAAGCATCGATGATCTCTTTCAGATCCGCAAGTTCCTCAATCAGTTCATCTCCTGAAGCAGCCACTACTTCGTCTGATTCTTCAACCAGCTTCTTTTTGAGTTCCAAGATGAACTCGGTATGTTCTAATATTCGTGAGTTCATCACAATGCGTGGATCTTGCATTGCATCAGATTGCCTATCTCGTACGAGTTTGTTGAAAATGAAGCGAACTTTTTCTGAGCTCATTAGGTAACCCTTGCTTATTTATTTCGGCACGAGCCCAATAATTCTCATGGGCGCTTCCACCGCATCATGAATTTTCAGGGGCAATGCAATCACATACGCGCCGGTTGGGGGAAGTTTTTCAATATTCGCAATATTCTCAATGATGTACTTTCCTGCTCCTAAAATGATTTTGTGTACCGGGAAGGTGGTATCAGCTCCGTCGGGTGATAGCGTATCGATCGCGATACCCACAATATCTCGTTGCAAAAGGAGTTTTGCTGCCTCAAGCGAAAATCCGGGAAAATGCATCACATTGTGTGGATCCAGATTGCGATACTTCTTTGGTTCGATCCAATGTCGATGCCATCCAGTGTTCCCAATCACCAAACATTCGGCGGGAATCTGCCCATGTTGTTTTTCAAACGCGGCAATATCATCAACAGAGATGCGATAATCTTCCGAAGCTTTTGATGATACATCAATAACACAGGCAGGTACGATCAGCTTATCGAGCTGAATATCATCAATCATCGGTGCGTGTTGATCAAAATGAGCCGGTGCATCAAGATGGGTTCCGGTATTCGATCCAATATTAAACTGTTGCGTGCGATGTCCTTGATGGTAGTCGCGGATGATATTGGTGGAAAAGCTATCAGTTCCCTGCCAGGCAGGGATTGACGTGGTGATTGTGTGCGTGAGGTCGACGAATGTAAACTGTTTGTGCATGAACTACTCCACTACTTAAGAGCGGCCTCTATTTTTTCTTTCAACGTTTCTTTGCTCATGTAGCCCGTTTCTTTTCCTTTGACTTCACCATTTTTGATGAAGAGAAAAGTGGGCACTGATATTACGCCATATTTGATAGAGATATCGCGTGCTTCATCAACATTGAGCTTGGCGAACTTATACGTGTTGCCCAGTTCTTTCTCGAGCTCTTCCACAATAGGCATCATTTGTTGGCATGGGCCACACCAGCTTGCATATATATCAAGTACGACTGGTTTGCTTTCGTTTTGGATTTCTTTTTCAAAGTTTTCTTCGGTAATAGATACAGCCATCTGTTTTCCTTATTGTTTCTTAATTCCTCTTATTCTACAGCTTTCATGCCATCCCCATTTTCTTTGGGTATTCTATAGCATGGTTCATCGAGCGCAAGTGATTGAATCGATGTGAACGGGGCTCCTTTTTTGCGCAGATCAATTTTTTGTATATTTTGGCAGAGGATGACTCCTTCTTGTTTGACGCCTTCCATTTTCTTATCAATAACATCACAGAAGATCTTGAGAGGACGCCGGGTGTTTTCCGGGCCAAGTTCTAGAAGATAGCTGATGGTGCTTCCGCTGCGCCAGGTTACGAGGATTTCAATGTATTCATACGCAAGTTTTACCGATCGTTTTGAATCATCCTTTGTCCATTTCCATATTACTTGTGATTCTGGGATGGTTATTTTCTGTATTTTTTGCAGTTCGAGTATAGCAGTCGTTAGATCAACGGATGGATTTACGGAGATAACATTTCCTTTTTCCGATGGCATGAGATTTTGAGGTTTCTCATAGAGGACAATTTTATCATGGCCCGATCGACTGCGGCCAATAGTGATGTTGGTAACATTGAAGGTGTTTCCTTCTTGTGTGGTGAGAGTGCCGAGGAAAATAGGCTGCTCCCCTTTGGTTTCTGACGATTTCCATGCATGCAGGGAAACAAAAGAAAGAGAAGAGATGAGAATGAAAGAGTACGTGCACCGCTTCATATGAATACTCCTTGGTAAACGGGTTACAACAAATCAGCCCATAAGGATTCTCTTGGGGCCTTAAGAAGTATCATATTATTTTTGTTGGTCCGGTGCAAAAAAGTTGAACAAAAAGGTGGGTATTTCTATAGTAGTGAATAGTTGGTATGATGGACGATCACATATGGAAAGCTAATTTAAAGGAGTTTTTATGATTCAAGAGCAAACATTACAAGATCGATTAGTTAATTTTATGTATGGCGTGTACGGCCTTATGTCGGGTGCATTAGCGCTCACTGCCGTTACCGCCTATTTCATTTCCACCATTCCCCATATTCAGGTAACGCTTTTTGGTAGTCCATTATTAATGGCCCTTATTTTTATTGGGCAATTTGCACTAGTCATTGCTCTGACGGCGATGCTGCAACGACTCACGCTCCCTATGGCTCTCACAATGTTTTTTGTGTTTGCCACTTCATTGGGTGTTACATTGTCAGTTTTTTTCTTGGTCTACACAAAAGCATCGATTGTTCAAACGTTTGTGGTTACCTCAGGTACATTTGGGGTGATGACGATTTATGGGTATGTAACCGGTGCTGATCTTACTAAGCTCGGCAATGTGCTGATGATGGCAGTGTGGGGGCTCATTATTGCATTACTCGTGAATTTATTTTTACGTAACCCGATGTTTGATTTGGTGATCTCAGGAGCCGGTGTGTTGATTTTTACCTTACTCACTGCCTATGACACGCAAAAAATTAAGCTGATGGGGGAGCATATGTTGGGTGATCAAGAGATGATTGGTAAAGTGGCTGTTCTTGGTGCACTTACCCTATATTTAGATTTTGTGAATCTCTTTCTTTTTCTGCTGCGATTTATGGGTAGAAGGCGAGATTAGCAAAATATTGTTTTTACCAAAAGGAGATGTATCGCTATGAGTAACACGTTCAAGCGTTTTAGCATGTTGGGCCTTTTTATACTGCTTGGCACTATCTATGCACAAGAGCCAATGGATGATAGTGACGATATTGTATCAATGGAAATAGCAGAAGAGATTGTAGTTCCAGAAGAATCCGAAGATATAGAAATGATCGATTTTGATATCGGACCAGATGCGGCCGATGAGTTTGTATTACGAGAAGAAGGCACGGAGGATAGCGCAACAGATGAGCTATCTTCTTTGCAAGAAGATGAGCAAACCACGGTAAAAGAAGTTGAAGTTTCTGGCAAAGAAATAGACCTGTCCGCCGACCTGTCCGCCGAAGCTTTAGCGGAGGAGGAAGCCTTGGCGCAGGAGGATGACATCGTGGATGAGCTTGACGAGCTTGAGGAGGTAGATGTTTCAGAGGGAGCCGAACCTGCCGATCAGGACATGGAGGCTGAAGAACCAGACGAGGAGGACGAGGCAATAGTCCTAGATGAGCAAATTTCAGCGGCATCAGAAGTTGCTGAATCTGTTGAACGAGAACTTTCCGATGCTATTTTTCGGGACACAGAAAAAACAAAAAGGGAAGTTGCTCGAGAGGTGGCGATCTCTCCATCAGATATGACGTTTGATGTAGATAAGAAACGAAAAGAAACTATTGATCTGGTTCATCGCGCTGTGCAGGAGCTCAAAACGCAACCTCTTGATATTGCGTGCAATCGATTCAGCCATACGAAGAATTTTGTGTATGGCGATCTCTATATTTTCCTTTTTGATGTAAATGGTATCAATTTAGCACATGGTGAAGATGCCCAGCTTATCTGGAAAAACTTATATGATTTAAAAGATTGGGTGGGAACGTTTATTGTGCAAGAGCTCATCAAGAAGGCCAAGGCTGGTGGTGGTTGGGTTACCTACGGATGGCGCAATGCAACGAAATCTGCCTATGTGAAGCTTGTTGAAAAAGAGGGAAAAGCATACGTGGTCGGTTCAGGCTATTTTTCCCATTCCAAAGAAGAGGCGGTGGTCAACATTGTAAAAGGTGGTGTGGCCACGTTTGATCGTATTAAGAAAGAAAAACAACCCGTTGATTGGGCATTTAGCCGAATGAGCTATCCGGGTGGGCAATTTGTTGCGGGCGATTTATATTTGTATGCGCTTGATTTCCAGGGAAATATTATGGCGCAAGGAGATCGTCCTGGCTTGATTGGTTCAAATGCATGGAACTATCAAGATGCAAATGATTTGTATGTAAACCGTGAGATTGTGAAGAAATTGAAAAATACCACCGAAGGGGTGTGGGTTGAATATGTTTCCAAACGGGCAACGAAAAAGGCATATGCCCAAAGAGTAAAAGGGCCTGATGGTAAACAATATTTTATTGCCTGCGGCTATTATCCCGAGGCTGATCGGGCACAGGCGGTTGAGCTTGTACGCAAAGGATACAGTTTTATGAAGACGCATGGTAAAACGAGTGCGGTTACTTCGTTCTCTGAACGCCGAAGTGATGACTTTCGCTACGGCGATCTCGATCTTATCGTGTACGATCTCAAAGGAAAGGTGATTGCGGACGGAGGGAATGCCGATAATATTGGGCGACGTATGTATAATACGCAAGATGAGGATGGCGTGTATTACGTACAAAGTATTTTGAAGCGCGCAACAAAAGAGGGCATTTGGACGAATGCCAAAATTCGCGGTGCATTCCAATCAACCTATTCGCAACGCATTGATCTGGGGATTGCCCAATATGTGATTACGTGCAGCTACTATCCAGTTTCAAAGCCAGAGACGATGACGCTTCTTGTGCAAAGTGGCGCCAGCTACTTAAAGGCAAACCCAAGAGAAAAAGCGTTTGCTGAGTTTGTAGAACGTGAAGGCAAATTCCAGCGCGGAGATTTAAAGCTCACCGTGGTTGATACGATGGGATTGTGCTATGCCTACGGCGATGATGCAGATCTCATTTGGCGTAATATCTTCAAAGCAAAAGATGACGATGGGCGCCAATTCATTAAGATGTTTATCAATGAAGCCCAACAAGGCCCATCAGTGATCAAAACAAAATTGAATCGGGCGGAGAAAACCAACTTTGTCGTCTCGGTTGAGAAAGAAGGCAAAACCTACATCGTGTCATCCGGCTATTATCAGTAGATTAATTGATGTGAGAATAAAGAGAAGGCCTCGGGTAATTCCGGGGCCTCTTCTTTAATCCTTTAAAAGGCTGGCCCTTACTTCGCATCGGCCATTCGACCGCTGCTACGAAGGGTAGGACGTAGGACACAGTACGAAGCGGAACCTACTACGCATCGACTACCAAGTCGCAGCTACGAAGGACAGGCGTGCCATAAGTCCAGCCTACGCTTGTCCGGGTCATCCCGCCGACGCCAAGGCTTTGGCGGACAGGCAGGCTCGGCAAGCTATGCCGGGCAGCCTGCGATTTTTGCTATTAATGATTATTTCTGGCCATCGGAAGTGAAGGGCCTGCCATACGAAGCTTGCCGAGCCGGAAGGCCCGGATAAGCGAAGTATGGAGGAGAGGGAGGGATTCGAACCCTCGATCCCGATCGCTCGAGATAACGGTTTTCAAGACCGCCGCATTAGACCACTCTGCCACCTCTCCATAAAGACTAGAAGCCTCAGAATACTGGTTATTTTGATCAAAATCAAGCCCTGGAAGGGGGAGAGCATCTTTTGATAATTGTCAGATTCTGCCTTATACTAACGCTATTATGGTATTTTATATACGCGATTATGAGGAGTGAGCACAATGTTTCGTAAAGCCTGTCGAGTAATGGCCGTTATGGTGTTAATCAGTTCCTGTATTGTTGCAGCAGGTCAGGATGACCGCCCATCGTTTTATTCGATAGAAAGGCAGCGCAAGATACTGGTTAGGCCAGAGTTTTTGTGGGGAGGGGCTTTTTTATTCTTTACTCAGAGTCTTTACTATTATTTTGACGAATTGTTTACGTCTTGCCGTGTGGCGGGAGAGGCTACAACCAAGTTTGTACAAGAAACTCTTAGGGACGCTGGTTACACGGATGAACAGATTCGATCGGTACGAGTATTGAAGGGGAAAAGTTTTGCATCGCTGAGAAAATCAATTATGGTGCCGTGTAATGATGAGCAGTTACAACGAGCTCGTCAGTATTATGAAACCAATGATGATGCGGATGGTAGAGTTCGTGTTCGGGATAAAATTAGCAAGTTGCGTGCACAGAAACCGTTCCGATTGTTTACTGACGATGAACTGTATATTTTACTGCATTTATTTGGAGAGGCGGTTACCGCTGATAGTATCCCACTATGGCGTGGTTTGATTCTTCATGAAATGGGGCATATCATGCATTCGCATCATTTTGCCACGTACGCGTTTAATGCAACGATAGGTTCGGCTCTTGCTGCGTATGTGCCAGCAGCATTGGGTGAGCGGTTTGCTCCTGCTTCTAGTCGGGGTTTGAGTGGCAATGAGCTTGAGGTGCTGTTGAATGTCTGTGGTGGCCTGACAGCCTTTTTTCGACTTGTGACGGGGCCAGTTTGGCGTTTTCAGGAGCGTCAGGCGGATAGAGAAGTGGTTGATCGGGCAAATGACGAGCAATTAGTTGCGGTGGCACGGTTATTTACATTGTTGTCAAAGTCGGATCCAAATGTATTTCAGAGAGTGTGGGACATTTTCGATGAGCATCCATCTGATGCAGAGCGGGCGCGTATGTTTCTGGAAGCCCAGAAGCAAAGAATGGCTCAAATAAAAGAAGCTGTATAAATTTACTACCGTATCTCTACGCAATCCACGTATGAGTGCATGATCTCCTGTGCTTGCAGAAGCTCATCCTGGCTGAGTGAGGCTAATGAAACGGTGGGATCCACCTGTTTGGGGGGTTTAACGTAGTTCTGAATGAAGTATCGTTTGGCGCCACGAATGAGGGTGCCAATGCCATCAAAATCTGCCACAGAGAGCAGTGGCTTGGCCACCGTGGTGCGGAATTCGTAATCAATCCCAGAGTTCATGAGAAGATTAATGGAGCGCTCTATGGAACGCTCCACGTTTTTTACATTGATAATCTGATCATATCGATCAATCGGTGCCTTAATATCCATTGCCACGTAGCCAATGTTGCCGGTTGCAAGGAGCGCTTCCACGCGGTCGGGAAAGATCCCCATGGTGTCTAGTTTTACAAAATAGCCAAGGTCCTTTATTCGCTCAATAAACGAGCCCAAATCTGGGTGCAGCGTAGGCTCACCGCCTGAGATGCAGATTGCCTCCAGTTTTCCGATGCGTGATTGTAGGAATGAAAAAATAGTTTCAAGCGGGATCGGCTTTGCGTACTGCGCGGGAATCACCAGCTCTGGGTTATGACAATAAAAGCAGCGGAACGGGCAGCCAATAGTAAATAGGGTGGCGGCCACTTTCCCGGGTACGTCAACGAGAGAACATTTTGCAAGGCCGCCGATGAGCATGTTGGTCCTTAGAGCTGTGCAGGCATACTGAGATCTTTGTGTTCCGGTGTGATAGGCGGAATGTCAATAAAGTTATCGTGCGGTATTTCATACGTGTTGCGATTTTCAAACTCTGCTTTCTTGCCCACATTCCATTGCCGTACGGGACGATGGAAACCAACCACGCGTGAGTACACGTCATTCGGTTCTCCGCAGGTTGAACACGTTGGTTGTTTTCCTAGTTGGTACCCATGCGTGTAGCACACGGAGAAGGTTGGGGTGAGGGTGAAATAGGGAAGCTTAT
>JAUUXD010000005.1 GCA_030588705.1 bacterium
TCCCTCTTAAAACAAAACGCAATCATTGTGCTTGCAACCCATTTGGGGCGTCCAAATAACAAAGAAGATGCCTTATCAACCCGTCACCTACTGCCATGGTTTGAAAAGCATGAGTATCAAATTACGTTTTGCGCCACGCTAGATGATGCGCTTGCACAACAAAAAACGGCGGTCCCAGGCAGCATCTTGCTATTAGAAAACCTTCGTTTTTTCAAAGAGGAACGTGAAGGGTCTCTTTCGCTTGCGCATCGGCTTGCTCAGCTTGCTGACTGCTATGTGAATGATGCGTTTGGAGCACTCCATCGCCACGACACCTCCATCACCTTGCTACCAAAACAGTTTGCTCCCGATAAGCGCACCATTGGACTCTTGGTGGAAAAAGAGTTGGCGATTCTAAGTAAGTTTCTTCAAAACCCACAGCACCCCGTTTGTATTATTTTAGGTGGCAATAAAATTTCCTCTAAACTACCGATGATAGAACATTTGCTTACGATCGCTGATCATATTATTTTGTGCCCAGCAATCGTGTTTACATTCTTAAAAGCGCTCGGCAAACCAGTAGGAAAATCTATCGTTGAAGATGAAGAACTCAATACAGCACGTACCATTTTGCATCGAGCCCCGCAGGAGAGCTGTGATGTACATTTTCCTGTTGATTACCAGATAGCTCAAGGCAAGATCTCTGGACCATTATCCATAGTGCCCACTGATCAGTTTCCCTCTGATGGGATAGGCATATCTATTGGCCCAGAAAGTGAAAAACTGTTTGCTGATATTATTGCTTCATCCAAAACAACATTTTTTAATGGAGCCATTGGCTTTCTTGATCGCCCAGAAACATTGCAGGGGATGCAGTCAATTCTTTCGGCCATGGCCCACGCATCAGGAACTTCGCTCGTTACCGGCGGTGATTCACTGGCCGCATTGGATCAGCTGGGAATCACCGGCATCACACACACCATCACTGGTGGCGGTTCTGCATTGGCCTATTTGAGCGGAAAAACCTTACCTGGACTAAAGCCGTTTATAGATTAATACACCGGACAAAAGCCCAAGAGCGACAACCCTTCTAAAAGGTAGCTACAATCACACGATTCTTCGTTGATCTTTTCGTACAATAAAATCCCGTGATTATCATGCTTCATCGGCCAGGCGTAAAAAGAAGGGTTCGTAAATCCGAGCTCTCCGGCAAACTTCTTTACAATCTGATCATCAGAATCACCGTTGCGAACGCAACTTGGCTTTGAAAAGCTCCGCACCTGCTGATTATAGGGAGCCGTTTCCATATGAGTGGTAAATTCATCCATCTCCACCCAAAGATCTTTTTGGGGTTGATAAATTTCTTCCTGATATAATCCAGCAACTCCCTTAAGCAAGTCAAAATCAGGATTGTCGATAATGTAGGCTGCGCGATCAAAATCAAAGCATTCCTTTTTTCCCAGCTCATGAATCACAAACTCACTAATATTATGACGTCCATGTAATTTGAGAATCTTTCGGGGAAGACAACTTAAGCAATGCATGATTTTTTGTTTTTTGAGTTCGAGTGGCTCCATATCCACCTTTCTTTTTTAAAAATCCACAACTGACTATTACTACCCATACGGGTAGGCTACCAAAGCATTCCCCCATAAAGCAATCGCCCCTCCTAGCCAATACAACTAGGATATAAATCTCATAAAGAGCCCTGCTAGTGAACTATTTCCTCCTCTTCCTCACCTTGACATACACAAGGCCGGCGAATATTCTTTCTATGTTCAAAAAGTAAGCTATATTTCTACTCATCCGGAGAAGGCTCGTGCTGCTACAGAAGATATATGTTGGTTCAATCATTCTATGCACCCTTTCTGCAAGCTTTGTTTTTGCACGCCACCCATTTAGAACGCATTACTCCGGGGCCACAAACGTCACGGTTTGCTGTGATGGTTATAAGCCAAGCACGTTGTTTAGCAATCGTCTACGCCTTTATCCTCTCTTTGCATTTTGCAAGCAAGATGTTCTTGATCATCTCATTCCCCTGGAACCCATTACGTATCGGCTTGATTCATCCAAAACGGTTCCCGGAGCCCAGCTAGGCAAAATAGTAGAGCGGGTAATTTTTGAGGTAGTCACCAAGAAAAAGCTTATTAAAAAAGCAAAAGAAACCAGTGATTGCACCATCCTACGCGATAGAAACTTCAATTATAAAACCTCCCACGGCCTGATTATTCTGAAATGCAAAAACTATCCATTTGTTGTCAAAATCTTCATGGAGAATCCCGCAAGTTTCTTTGATTTCCACTCAACAGGCATTGAACCACCCTTCTTCTTTTATATGGGTGGGGGTGCCAATCGGCATTTGACCGGCATGACCCGTATACGAAACAGAAATATTATTCAAGAAACCATTGAATCCCTTCCCCGTTGGAAAAATCATGTTGAAATCCCTCGCAAATGGTACTGGCTACCAAAAGAACAAAAAGAACTCACACTAATTGGAAGAAACATTGGGGGACACGAAGAGATCAAAACAACCATACCCGCCTTATATGCAATTATTGAAGATGAAATTGAGATCAAAAAAGAAACAACTCGCATTACCCAAAGAAAAAAACGGAAACTCATTATAGAACTGTGCAATGATCTGTATATTTACCTTGATCCAAATCCACACAATTATGCGGTTATAGAGGATAAAAAAACAAAACAGTTTAAAATCGCCCTCGTAGACACGGAACATTTCCCTACCATGGCGGGCATCGAAACAAAAGTGCAGTTCAAGAATCACTTCGGATGGTATACCTACCTTGCTCAAAATTATTTTAGTCGACTCTATGGACAAACAAAGAAAGACTTGCTCATGTTACAATGCCAAGTGAGCGAGGTATCAATCCACCAACCCATTCGGGTTTCCGCAAAGCCAGCGAAGCTACATTCCTGAGATCTCTCGCTCCAATTTCGTTACTTTCGCTCGCAATCCCGTATCCAATTTTATATGTTCTTCAATTTTCTGTAACCCATGCATCACGGTGGAATGATCTCTGCCACCTAAAAACGCTCCAATATCCCGCAATGATTTACCGGTAAGCTTTTTCATCATAAACATGGTCAAATGGCGAGCCTCAGAAACCTCTCTATTTCGATTTTTTGAACAAAGATCCTGCATCGTGTAGGAGGAAATTTTTTCCACACTCCGCACAATCTTTTTAAAAGTAATAGGGCCGCTTGGATTATCTGCGTTGCGGTACACCCGTAGAAGTACTTTCTGCGCTAGAGCCACGGTAATAGACTGTTTGGTAAGCGCAGCAAAGGCAGTCACCCGAATAAGCGCTCCTTCCAACTCACGGATATTGCAAAAACCCTGCGAGGCAATAAAATGGGCAACTTCATTCGACACTGGTTCCTCATGCATAGAGGATTTTTTCTTAAGAATCGCAATCTTAGTTTCTAAGCTTGGCTCACGAAGATCAGTAACCAGCCCCGAGGTGAGCCGAGATCGTAATCGCTCGGCAATCCCCTTAAGATCATGCGGGTAGACATCACTAGAGAATACAATCTGTTTACGTGATTCATAGAGAGCGTTAAAGATATGAAAAAAAGCTTCCTGTGTATGCTCCTTATTAGAAATAAACTGCATGTCGTCGATCAAAAGCACGTCAACTTTATTGTATCGTTCCTGAAAGGTGGGAACTTTGTTAAATCGAATAGCACTAATAAACTCCGTTACAAATCGATCAGCCGTTTGATAAAGAACCTGTGCATCTTTGTAGCGCGTTTTGATTTCATTGCCTATGGCATACATTAAATGCGTTTTGCCAAGACCCGATTTTCCATACATAAAAAGCGGATTGTAGCGCAGTCCTGGCTGTTCAGTAATGGCACGAGCCGCCGCATACGCAAGCGAATTACTTGGTCCAACAATAAAGTTATCAAAGAGGTAGTTTTGATTAAATGATCCCAATTTCTTTGGACCAGCTCGCACTAAACTTTTTCCAACGGAAACGATAGAGGCCGGAATGATGCGCGCTATAGGTTCTTTTACAGCCCCTACAATTTTTCTTCCTGCGCCCTGAACGGTTAGCTCTATGCGAGGGGCCTCCTCATGCAATAACCGCCCTAAATGCAGCTGCATCATATTCATATAATGCTTAAGCACCCAGTTATACACGAAAGAGTTGGGAGCAATAAGGTGAACTGTTTTTTGCGATGCATCCCACCGATCAAATACAATCGCCTTAAACCAGGTCTCCACAATGCGGCTCCCCACCTCCTCACGCACAATGTCGAGAAACTCTTTCCATACGTCAATCATGATACTGCCAGTTGAAGTCCATTTAGCCTTTTGTCTTTGCTATCATTACCAAACACAGACGAGCATATAGTGTAGTGTTAAAGAGCTGGTTTACCAACTAGAATTTGTGGCATACCCAAGCGTGCATAAAGAATACAAGATTTTATGCAAAAATGCTGTTTTCATTTTACAAAAAAAATCTACCGATTTACGCACGATGAAGATAGGAAAGAATGCCGCTCACAATGCCACGAGCAAGACGAGATTGGTACTGTTTTTGGATGAGAAGAGAGGACTCTTTGTGATGAGTTAAAAAACCGAGCTCAACAAGCACCGCCGGTATGGTGGTGCCAAGAAGTACCTGGGCAACCGACTGTTTGACACGACGATCGGTCGTTTGATATTTACGAACACTTTTTAAAAGAGAGCTATGCACCGCATGAGCCAAGGCATTACTTTGTGCATATTTACCCTGCAGCTGCGCGCTCACGAATGAATGCTCTTCTGGCGCAAGTGTGGTATCACCAAGCGAAAAAAGTGCTGGAGAGAGACAATATGTTTCTATACCCGACATCGAAGCATCCGGTGCTGCATTAGAATGCAGGGAAACGAACAGACGCGCATCTTTCTGATTTGCAAACGTGGTTCGCTCATCAAGCAAGCAGGTTTGATCTGAGCGACGCACTAGATCTACGGCAATCTTCTTATCGATTAGTAGTTGCGCCACCTGGAGGCCCACTTGCAGATTCACCTCTTTCTCTTGGATGTGATTGCAGCCTACGGCACCCGTATCAATACCGCCATGGCCGCAATCTATCACCACTCGTGGGGAGTTTGCTGCTGTTTTGATGATCTGCTTTCCTGAGGCTTGAAGACGTGATAGTACCTTTTTATTAAAAAGGCGAAACGCCACCCCTTTTTGTAACGTAATCGAATCAAAAAGCTCGTATGATATGCCCACATTGTGTGGATTGTAGGTAAGCGTAACCTGCAACCCCTGCTGCGGACTTTTTACCTCTTGAATAGTGATGTGGTAGGGCCTATCGGCGTCCTGTTGGATACGATCCGCCACCCCTTTCAGGTCTGATTTGATGCGTACATTTGGTAAGAAATAGATGGAACGTTTTTTGTCTCCCTCAATCTTGGTGGTTACCGTTATCGTAGGTTTTTGCGTGAAATAGAGCACCACACTCCCCATTTCAAGCGAAACATCGACGTTTGGTACTTTGTGATGAAATAGTTTCGTAATAAAAGTAGGCTGCCCATACGACCAAGCAGAAATACCCAATAAAATAACCCCTATCACTTTGTATCGTTTCATAAGCAGCCCCCCTTAAAAATAGCTGTTATAAGAAAGAAATAATTATGTTACGTGAGATGCCACGTAGACTAATCTCCTTGATTGCTCCCATGCTTTCATAAAATCTTTTAATCGATAATGTCGTTCCGTGTCGTACTGTTTTGCCATCGCTGGATCATGACAAATTACCCGCTTTGTTTTGCTATCCCAGCCCACCACCAAAAGAAGATGTCCGTGTGGATAGGATTGAGATGCTCCCGGAAGCATTCCCCGCACACTCACCACCACCGGTATGCCACGTATAAGCTGTTGGTGAAGCTCAGAAAATGAGTTCATCCGCGTGTTAAAGAACCAGTATTTCCCTTTACAGAGTTCAAACGCATAGGCCATATTAAACGGCCAGCTTCCATACGCATTGAGCCCTTTATCGTAGGAGAAATTGGCAAAGGCAATCGGATCAATGTCTAATCCCGTTAAATAGCGCGTAAGCATCGTGCATGAAGCTGGTGAGCAAATACGTTTCTTGTCCTTATGGGCAATAGCTGCCTGGGAAATTTTGGGCACCCGCGGAATGTAAATGGAAGGTAGTTGAGCAATGTTTGCAATACCTTCTGCTTGAAATTGACGCATATTAGCAGTGGTTGCTGAAAGAGCTTTCAAATCCACAAGCGAAGCCCCTTTCATGCCCACTACCTTAATGCGAAATGCATCAGCAAACTGCTGCCGCTCCGTTTCAAGCCGTACATGCTCATATTTGGTAAATCCGTCAGAAGGAGTAGCGTTGGAAGATTGCAGATTTTTTCCCCATTCCATCATACGATGCCATGAACCCCATCGCTTGGTGTGGGCATTGTGTGCCTGCACATAAAATTCAAAATACCCTTTTTGAGGTCGTATGGCATTCCACGAAAAGAGCAGCTGCGTAAAAAGCGGCACCCGTTCCTGGCAAAAGAAATAGCAGTTTTTACGCTGTGCTACCATCGCTTCTTGGGGAGTTATTTTTTTGTGAAAAAGAGAAGCCCAACGAGCAGTAATCGTGCAGTTGAGCAAAAGTACACAGAGCATGGTGAGTTTTAGCTTCATTCTTACCCCCTATCGGGCATCGTTTCATTTATTCTTATTCTAATCCATACACCGACGAGATAAATATACCATTTGAATAACTCGAAACGCAATCCTTTAGAAAAAGAGAGCAAGATTATCATCAATGTATTCCCAAACAGAAACCTTTTGCGGCATATTGAGCAATATACCGGGAGAGAACCATGGGAAACCCAAATAAAATACTATATATCAACCTACTAATCCTCATCACTCAGTTTACCTTTTGCGCAAAAACCGCCCTCGTAATCGCTCCTGTTGCCGATCTTGTGGGTCAACCCCTCGGTGGTTCGCATCCGTCCTATCAACAACTTCCCTGGGCAGCGCGTGGTTCTGATTATGCAGCATGCCCTCGAGTGCATCAACTTCTTTTTAATGAAACGTTAGAAATTATTGAAAAACGTGGGGATGAAATTAAGATACGCGTGCCCAATCTGTTTTACCAAACCTCTAGCAGCACTATGCCCCAAACCGATTATTGGACGCAGGCAGAAAATATCCGTGATCTGAATACCATCATCAAGAAAGAATGGGCAAAAATACCTGCACCCATCAGCTTTAAAAAGCCTATCCGGCTCAACACACAACCAATCGCCACGCTCATTGCTCCCTATTACGACCGTAAAACAAAAATGTCTTTTTCTGCGGGCACTCGATTTGTATGCACACCGCGAGCAGCCAAAAAAGCTCGCGTAGCTGTTTATCGTTTCAATACAAAGAGCGGTGTTCATGAGACTATTTTGCTACCAAAGAACCTCCTCTATCAATCAAAGCGAACTTCATCAAATCAGCTGCGTACCAACTTTGTGCAGATCCTGCAGCAGTGGGCCCACACCCCTGGCACCATTCCGTACGTATGGGGAGGCTGCAGTTTTACTGAAGCACATCGTTCAAATCAGTTTACGGCCATCTCCACCAAAAAAGGTGGCTACTACACACGACCAGGAGGCGAAAAAAGAAGACCGAAAACAGGCTTTGATTGCACCGGCATCATCGCACGAGCAGCACAAATCGTGGGCCTTCCCTATTTTCTGAAGAATTCCTACACTATTGCCCACAATCTGCCCTTGTTACAAGCAAATGAACATCTACAGGCAGGTGACATTATCTGGATCCCCGGGCACGTGATTGCGGTCTCTGACATAAAAAATAACTTAGTAGTGGAAGCGCATGCTTATGGGAGCGGCTACGGGAAAATTCATGAGCTACCTATTAGCCGTATATTTAAAGACATACAGACGTTTGAAGATCTCGAGACAGCCTTTAGAGCACAGACTACTTTGCATCGCTTGAACAGCAAAGGAACGGTGTTTGCTAGATATCAACAATTTAAGTTGCTTACTTTAGCTCACCTATAACCGACTGCCCACCATACACCTGCTGGCCAATCTTAACTTGTACCGTTGCATTCGTTGGTAGAAAAAGATCCACTCGTGAGCCGAATCGAATCATACCCACCTTTTGGCATCGTATTACAACATCACCAGGCTCCACCCAGCAGCAGATTCTGCGCGCCACCGTTCCGGCAATCTGCCGCATCTTCACGCGAGTGCCATCAGGCCGTTCAATCGTAATATCGTTTCGCTCGTTGAGCTTGGAGCTTTTTGGTTGATAGGCCAGCGTAAATTCACCCGGACTATAGAGGACCTCTTTCACGGTGCCTGCGATTGGTGCCCAGTTTACATGCGCATCAAAGAGAGATAGAAAGATCGAAACGCGCTGTGCATACCCTTCCGCATCTCCTCCCGGCTTTATGATCTCCACAATCTTGCCATCTGCGGGCGCAACAATCACGTTATTTGGCGAGATCCCTGCCGGCTTTGGGCAGGAACGATTTGGATTACGAAAGAAAAAGAACGCAAAGATAAGAAACGCAACGGAGATATAAAAGAGCGTCCTCGAATAATACCAGCCAACAGCCATGACAAGCACCGCTACCAGCAGAACCATCCATCCTTCAGACCACAACAAATTATTCGTAAAAAACTGCAGCATAACGTCCCCCTTTTAAAAATAGTTATTCTGCAGCATACTCTACCGCGCAGGCTGGCCCCAACAGTTTCGTTCGATTACCCTCATTTAGAACGGAATGAGCGAAGGGAACCGTATACTGGCTCCCTTCGCTCATTAGATTGCTAAAAAAGATTCTCGGACTTCTCTTCAGCCCTATCTCAGTTAAACCATTAATTTATTAAGTTCTTTAATTCTTTGCTCTGCTTCTTGGATTAGTTGCTCGTAGCGCCTCACTTTCTTCAGCATGTCGCTATATTTTATAGCATTGGCCTCTGGGGCCACTTCCATACGTCCCCCTTGCCTCGCTAACCATGTTTTATACTGTCCTTCTACCGTTGCTATTTCGGATCTATACTTTGGAATTGCGATTTCTTTTTTAACTTTTTCTTCTAGATTTCTCAAGTAATCCCCCCCCATTCCCATTGCTGTTACCTGAAATGCACCAAAGAGCCCACTAGCCAGCAATACAGTACAAAGAATTTTTTTCGTAACCATATCGGTCCTCCATAAAAAGTAGTGTTGGTTAATAATATACGATCACAACTATAGCAAAATAGCGCTTGATTACGCAAGAGGCCAAATTCTATTTGAAATAATCCCCAGAGCAAAGGGAACCATGTCGGTCCTTCATAAAAATACAATCCCTCGAAGGAAGATTCGCTATAACTCCCTCTCCTTTAGGGTAGAAGAAGAGTAACATAACGGGAAAGGTATTATCAGACAAACATCATTTTTCTGGAATCCCGTTCATCTCTACGAGACCAATTGGTTTGGCCAGAATAATGGAGAACAATAACGCAATACTGAACAATAGTTTTTTCATGAGGATTCCCTTACCGCTTAGTTTCTCATTAATCAACTTTCGGTGAGAGAGGTAGAAATACATTCTCTTTTTCGCCAACCAATTCAATCTGAACATCCTTAATATCTAGGGGGAAATCGCTCTTCCGCAGAAAAACCGTAACAACCCCCTTTTTCTCCACGGCATATACCACTTTACGGATTTCCGGTTTATATTTTTCCGGCACTCCTTCCTCCCTTTTGTCCGATTTGTCCGCAAACATTCCTTTGACAAGGTGTTCCATGGAATACATAGGAACCACAGAAAGAAGAAGAGTAATACTAATTAATAGTCGTTTCATGAGAACTCCTTGTGTTTTTGTTGTGAACCATTTCAAGAACTACTACATGCACAAAGATATGGGGCATGCACGGCCAATAGAGTAGGGAAAAATGAGAAAGCTGTATACAAGAAAATGAGCACCGTAAATGATAATTCCCTTAAAAAGATGGCGTCAGCCCGGCGTAGCTTGCCGATCCTCCTTCGCCAAGGCTACGGAGGACATGGCCTCGAGCAGGGCCGTGCCATGCGAAGCCTGCCAAGCCGGTAGGCGTGGATAGGCGAAGCATGGTGCGCCCGACAGGACTCGAACCTGTGGCCTACAGATTAGGAATCTGTTGCTCTATCCACCTGAGCTACGGGCGCAACTTGTAAGAAAGACTTCTCACTATAATCGACTTTGTGTTGCAGTCCGGCATAGCTTGCCGAGCCTGAAGGCCAGGATAAGCGAAGCGGGACGCAATCAATCTCAAACCAAGGGGCTTCTCGCAACCACCACCGCCTCCGCCGCCTCCTCCACCGCCGGAGGATCCTCGCCCTCCAAAGCCTGAAGAACTTCCTGGAGGAGTAGAGGATGAGGAAATAGAGCTCCCCATACTGCTGCTAATGGTTGATACAAAAGTATCAGCGTTAAAACTATCAAAGCTTCCACCAGAAATCCATACCACTATATACGGATTACCCGCTTGCCTCATTTGTTCAAATAACGGCGCAAACTGGCGCGACCATTGTTTTTCTACCCCCAGCGCAATCGCGTAGGGCAAATAGGTTTCATAGAGCTCCGGTGTTTTGGTTGGTGGGGTACCAATAATTTTTAGGCGCTCTTCCTCGGTCGTTTTTAAAAACAGTCTAAACCCTTCGATCTGTTTTTTAATTTCAAGGCCTTCGGGCGTATATCCCTGCAATAGCCATTTAAAAAAATACAACAGTATGATAACTGGAATAACAATCAACTTGAAGAATATAAACACTCCTTTAAACTCTATATTTTCAGACACTCCATAACCCACAAAAGGAACAAAACAAAACAAAATAAAAATAATTCCCCCAATGATCGTATAGTGTGCCGTTGCACCAAACCACGATTTTGTTTCTCGCTTATATGCCTTTGAAAGAACGCTAATCGTCTTGTTAATCTGTTCCTTATTTTTCTCACTAAGCTGAATAGAATCACTGCTGCCAAAAAGATTACTATCAATTCCCTTATACAGCTCCTCAAACATGCCATAAGGCCTCTTTTTCTTCTCCAGCCTATACGCCCCACTAAAAAACAGTTTGGTCTCATAATGGATGGAAAGAAAGCCCATGACTGCCATATTCACAATATCTGCTGCCAATACCTTTGCATCATACCCCATGGAAATAAAATATCTCATTAATCCTGGCGACAGATTCTCTGGCGGATAAAAAAGCGGAATCACCGTGCCAAGATCCTGCGATCGTCGAAATCGTATCCACACAAACAGATAGAAAAACAGCAGCACAAGCAGGCCCAAAAGCCCCACCGCTATATGTTTATTATCCCAGAAAAACCATTTCCATTCTTGCCATTGGGTCGGCTGATGCACAAACCCTTTGGGCCAGGTCACCACAATCGTTAACCCCTGCCGCGAAGCCAACGGCCAGATGGTTTTAAAGACCGGCACCCCATCATCCACCTGCGCGGTGTAGTTTTGCCCTTTGCTTCCCTGATAACCCGTGTATCCCTCAACATGTATTTGCAGCTCGGGAACCCCTGCTGGCAAATGCACTTTTGCTGTTGCCTGATCAATAGGCAGCCGCCATCCAGTGCCCGTCACATTCCAGTAGAGTTCGTCATACTTTTTGAAAAAACCAAGTTGACGGCTCGTTTCATACTCAATGACAAACGTATGCGTTCCACGAGGTACATAAACACCTTTGTCGCCGATATAGATCAGTTTTCCGTTAGAAGCATCACGGATATGATAAGGCGCCTCTTTTCCATCAAAAAGAATCTTTTTAATGTGAAACCGGACTGCATAGTTGTTACCATGACGATCTTTGTACCAAGTGGGAAATTCACGCACAATACCATGACGTATCGTTTGCCCTTCACTCACCACGTCGATCGTTTCCTTCACCGTCATGGAAGCATCTTGATGGATCGTAATATCGCTATTAAATGAGCTGATCCGCTCAACCGCCTGCGCCCCTTGGGGTGCGGCGAGTAATAATCCAAGAATAAAAAACAACATGGCCACAACTACCCTTTTGCGCCTAGAATTTAACTTTGGGAAGTTCTCGCTCTTCTCTATTTATCTCAAAATAAACTACGGGAATAAACCCAAAGATTCTTGCCACGATATTGGCAGGAAACCTTAAAACCGATGCGTTATAATTACGAGAAGCACCATTATAATACCGACGAGAAAGCTGAATCTCTGTTTCTAATGATGCAAGTTGCGACTGCAGGCTCAGGAAGTTTTCATTCGCTTTTAAATCGGGATATTTTTCCGCCACTGCAAACAACGTTTTCAGGGCTGCCGTTAACCCCTGTTCTGCTGCCACTTTTTCATCGAGGTTCTTTGCCCCCATAGAAATAGAACGCATTTTGGTGACATCCTCAAGAACCCCTTTTTCATGAATTGTATACTGTTTGACCACCGCCACTAAATTGGGAATCAGATCATACCGCCGCTTGAGCTGCACATCAATACCGCTCCAACCTTCATCAACCAAGGTCTTTAATCGAATAAAATTGTTGTACGTAATAACGGCCCAGAGAATCAGAAGAATCCCGATTCCTAGCCAGATTAAGCCGCTGATCGTGAAGATCCCCATGTGTGCTCCTTATCGTGTGAAAGTTAGTCAATCCTACTTCGCTCTTCGAACTGCGAAGAATATAGTACGAAGCAAGGCCGTGCCATGCGAAGCTTGCCGAGCCGGGAGGCCCGGATAAGCGAAGCATGGTGCGCCTGGCAGGACTCGAACCTGCAACCAACGGTTTCGAAGACCGCTACTCTATCCAGTTGAGCTACAGGCGCTATTCAATTTCAATTTAGAGGGTACAGTTTTATCCCGTACTGTATCATAAAAGATCTTACTTTGCGAATAAAAGTGCTTATACGGCACTATTGACTCCCGGCTCAATCCCCTTTAGGATAGGGATATAGTCAATTTTAATGGTCATCAACCAAGGGCCACTATGAAAACCACCAAAAACTATCGCGATATGATCCTCCTTGCCACGCTTCTTTTTATGGTAAAAGCAGCGTGGAATTTACCAAGCAGGCGCTCTCTTGAGCAACCGATTTTAACCGCTAAATCTACCGCCATCAATAAGGCATCAACAGAACAAACGGACCTGTCCGCCGCTGTGCCCGGCATAGCCTTTGGCGACGCCTGGGTAGCTCAAAGAGCGAAGGAGGAAGACAAATCATTTTCAGTACATGAAGTGGATCAGGATGTTCTTGCCCTAATCAAAGATCTTCAAACGCAGATCGATCAGGCAATCGAACTTGTGCAACCTTCCACTACGCAGGCAGCTCAGCTTGCAAGCATGAAACAGCGGCTCGTTCAATTTAAACGTGAGTATAAGCACACCAGCCCGGCAGTTGCCTTGCTTGGCCCTATCGGATACACCGGCATAGTGGTCAAAGAGCATCGCATTGAAAAGGGCATTCTCAAAATCACCAACACCCTAAACAGCATTCTGCACTCGCACGCACAGCATGAAGAGGAGTTTGTTCCGGTGAAGGCGATTGCTGAGGGAGTAGAGACAGGGCATGCAATACTTGCGCAATTGAATAATCCTGAAATCAATGATCAAGAACCAGAAACGGCAAACTAGAAAGGAACCAAACAATGGAACAAAACAATAAATTTTTCGTCTACGACTCATACGTTTTTGCCTTCAAAAACGCATTGGCAAACGTTCGCATCTTCACGCTAGCGTATCTCACTTGGATTATAGCACTGCTTCCGCTTGCTATCATCGGCCTCATTATGAATAGAGCATTCCTGGCATTATTGCCTATGGCAGGAGCAAATCTAAAGCAGCTCATTGTTACTCACCTTTTGCAAACATCCGGCATGATAATATTGACTACCGTCCTGATTTTCCTGCTCTTGTTGAGTTGGATCAGTGTCGGATTTGTGCGCATTGGTTTACGTATTCACGATACTGGCGAAGCAAACATTTCAACATTATTCCCCTCGCCTCTATTAGTACTCAAAGTATTTATCGGTATGATTATGATCCTCTGCATAGCATTTATTGGTTTTATCTTATTTATCGTGCCCGGCGTATATTTTTGCATACGAGCCTGGTTTTATATGTATGCTCTGGTTGAAGGTGAAGGAATATTTGAGGCTTTTTCTACCAGCTTCCGTATCACACGCGGCAAAGGATGGCAAATTTTACCATTACTGATCATGTCCAGCATCATTGCAGCAATAACTATATTTTTCGGTAGTTTTATTTGCGTATTGAGCAACGCCTACGCATACCGCTTACTCAAAAAAGATGCGTAATTACCCACGCGTAAAATAAGCAAGAAACTCTTTATTGCCCTCGCCGCCCCGAATGGGTGAATCTGTGACGCCCACAAAAGAAAACCCGTGGCCTTTGATACCTTTTACTACGCGATCAATCACCTTTTGATGAATGGCAGGATCTTTAATGATCCCTCCTTTGCCCACGTCATGGCGTTCCGCTTCAAACTGCGGCTTTATCAACACAATCAGTTTTCCATCAGGTTTGAGCAATTTGGTGACTGCATCCATTACCTTGAGCACGGAAATAAAAGAAAGATCGAGCGTAACGAGATCAACAAGTTCGCCCACGCTCTCCAATGTTCGCAAGTTGGTACGCTCAAGAATCTCCACACGATCATTTTGCTGAATTTTTTCATGAACCTGGCCATACCCCACATCAATGCCATACACCCTGCGCACTCCGTGCTGAAGCAAACAATCGGTAAAACCACCGGTGGAAATACCGGCATCAAGTACCACTAAATCGGAAACATCGATATGAAAATGCTCAAGCGCCTTTTCCAGCTTAACGCCGGCACGGCTTACATACTTTGGCACTTGAGCATCCACCGAGATCGAAGCATCGGGCCCCACTGGGGACCCCGGCTTCGTTATGATCTTTTTATCAACCACTACCTTCCCTTGCATGATCCAGCTTTGAATCTGCCGCTTGCTATATTGCGGCATCATCTGGCTCACCCGATGATCAAGGCGCTGTTTTTTGCTCATACAGTTATGCAGCCGTAGCAACGGTAAGGTCGGGCTTATCTGGTTGAAGGATCGCCTTATTCAAAGATTTGTTTAGGTTGTGCGATTGCAATAAAAATTGCGCCACCTTGGTAGTTGGATATCTAAAATCGCGAGCTAATTTTGGTTCCTCTTCAATCAATTTATCCCATGGAAGTACCACGAGAATATTTTCTGATTTACGTGTAACGTTATCCGATACGCGAAGCGTTAAGAACTTAGAATGCACACCCTGTTTCATCGCCTCACGGAAATCCTCCAACGTCCCCACTTTTTTGCCGTTCACCTCGTTAATCGTGGCTCCAGTTGGAATGCTACGAGATCGATAGAGCTGTGAATTAGGGAAAATATGTGTAATAACCAGCACCGGTTCCGTTTGATATTTAGTTTCGGCATATTTCACAATTCCTGGCACCCGCGGCCCTAATAATGGAATATGGTTTAATATAAGCGGCATTACCACCATTCCGCCAAACACCTCATAATCAATATCTTCATAGCCAAGATATCGCTCATGAATTGCAGGCTGATCAGTAAAATTGAAAGCGAATTTGAAATCCTTACGCTCACCATGACGATAAATGAGCAGCTCTATTTTATCCCCAATAGCAAGCCGTGAAACATAATCGATAATGGAGAATTTATCATCCGTATTAATTTGCGGCAGTTGTATCTCGCCAAAAATATCAACGCGATGCCCATTAATTTCATAAATCATATCGCCACCACGCACCCCAATTTTCTCAAGCGGGCTTCCCTTCACTACCTCAACCACGTAACAACCTCCCGGATATGGGTTACCCAAATATTCAGTAAGTGCGTCAGTAGCATTATTAAAGAGCACTCCCAAGAACGGTTTTCGTAACAGTTTCACCTTATGGAGATCAGACAATATAGTTTTTAAATCATTCACGGGAATGATATAGCCTACATTCTGCGCTTCCGTTACCCCTGAACTATTGATACCCACCACTTCACCACGTGTATTTAAAAGCGGACCACCAGAACTTCCCGGGTTAATAGGCGCACTCATCTGGATCAAATTTTGCTCGCGACCACTAATCACACCGGTCGTACTTTTCAATGATTGCTGCCCAAGTGGATAGCCAAGCGCCAATACATCATCCGCGCGCTGCACTAAATCAGAATCTCCCAATGGCAAGAATGGAATGCCACCAAGTTCCTGACGAATCACATCAAGCCCTTCAGGAGAAATACGCAAGAGTGCCAAATCACGATCCGGGCTCACCCCCACAACTTCAGCATCTAAAATTCGTTTTCCCAATGATGGAATTTGTATCCATATCCCTTTTGCCTGATCCACTACATGCGCATTAGTGATAATATATCCTTGATCATCTATAAAGAATCCACTACCCGATGCTGCAGCGATATTAGGCGCGGCATACGGTTGTAATAAATTCGTCGCTGCAATATGGGCAAAAATCTGGATCACCGTATCTTGCGCTCTGTCCTGTACGGGACGCCATAACTGTGATGAGGAAATTACTCGTTCCACCAGCTGTGGCTGCATAGCCGCATCGGCAATTGCCATTGCCTGATCGGCATCCACGGTGGGTTCATCAGCATGTTTTGCAATTGCTCGCAACTTTTGGCGTTCAAGCATTTTATAAATACTACCACCCACCAATGTGGTGGCCACAATAGCCAAACAGCCTGCTAAGAGTGTTTTATTTTTCATATTAGTTCCTTTTTATTTCACAATAATAAGCATCCGGCAGCATACCACAAAAAGATCATTTGCTCGAGGACTGATTTGCCAAAGAGGGGCAAAGCCGTTACGCTTAACCCTTTAATAGGCTAGTATGAATAGACTAAGAGTTATTTTAAAGGACCTGTATGAAATCGTTGGATCAGATCGTTGCACTTGCCAAACGGCGCGGCTTTGTCTACCAGACAGCAGAACTATATGGCGGCCTGAATGGGGTGTATGATTTTGGCCATTTGGGCGTGCTGTTAAAGCAAAATATTCGTGCCGCATGGCGCCAATCAATTATGGCAACCAATAGCAATATCCTTTTTTTAGAAGGTGCCATTCTCGGCCCCCACGCTATGTGGGAAGCATCAGGCCACACACAGAATTTTAGTGACCCCTTGATTGATTGCACGAACTGCAAACGCCGTTTCCGAGCAGATGATATTGATACCCAAAAAGCATGCCTTGTCTGCGGTAAAAAAGCATGGACCGATATTCGCCAATTTCAACTCATGTTTGAAACAAATCTTGGTGCCGTAGCTGATCAAAGCACCACCGCCTATTTGCGCCCAGAAACTGCCCAATCAATTTTTGTGAACTTTAAAAATATTATGTCTACCAACCGCGTAAAACTTCCGTTTGGCATTGCTCAAATCGGCAAAGCGTTTCGCAATGAGATTACGCCAAAACAGTTCTTATTTCGCATGCGTGAGTTTGAGCAGATGGAGCTTGAATGGTTTTGCACATCTGATCAAGCAGATGAATTCTTTGATTTGTGGGTTGCTTCGCGCGAAAATTTTTATACGCAGATTGGCATCAATATGGATCACATTAAACTGAGCCAACATGAAAAATCGGAGCTTTCGCACTATTCATCACGAACTACCGACATCGAGTATGAGTTTCCATTCGGGTACAAAGAATTGGAAGGTATTGCTGATCGCGGCACGTTTGATCTCACCCAGCACAGCAAACATTCTGGCAAAGATCTTTCCGTGCATGATGAAGCAACCAAACAATCGTATACACCCCATGTTATAGAATGTTCTGTGGGAGTGGATCGACTCTTTTTAACCCTGCTTTGTGACGCATACACGCAAGACACTATTGGAGGTGAAGAGCGTACCGTGTTGAAACTCTCACCACGCATGGCACCCATTAAAGCAGCAGTACTCCCACTCACCAAAAAACTATCTGAGCCAGCTCGAGCACTGTATAACGAACTGACAAAGCTCGGGGTTATGATTGAATTTGATGAATCGGGATCTATTGGCAAACGATACCGACGCCAGGATGAGATTGGCACCCCGATTTGCTTCACGTATGATTTTGATAGCAAGCAAGATAATTCAATTACCGTTCGTGATCGGGATACCACCAAACAAGAACGGATTAGTATTGATACGGCTCGTGAGTATGTAATGAAGATTCTACAGAGGTAACCCTAATGTTCAATCTGCTCAAAAAACCGTATGAATGGATGGGTGCAAGCATCAACTCCCCATACGCGGATTACATTCTTGGCCTTCTTTTTTACATAGAAGCGATCTTCTTTTTGCCCACCGATCCTATTTTAATTTTGTACTGCTTAGAGCGAAGAGATAAAGCAATCTGGTATGCCACCGTTGCGTTGATAGGTTCTGTGCTCGGGGGCATCTCAAGCTATATGCTCGGCATCTATCTCTGGAATACCTATGGGGAAGCGATCATTCATAATCATATAATAAACTACGTACTCACCCCCCAAATGTTTTACAAACTTTCAGTGAAGTACGAACAATATAATTGGCTCGCGGTAGCCATCGCAGGTTTTACCCCCGTTCCTTATAAAGCAGCCACCCTTTCTGCTGGATTTTGCAAGCTATCATTCATCCCGTTTGTAATCAGTTCTATTATTTCACGGGGAGCGCGCTTTTACCTCCTAGCACTAATGTGCAAGGTATTCGGCGAACACATTAAAGATACCGTACATAAATATTTCAACCTAATACTCCTATTTGCCGTCCTTATCATCGTATTAACCGTCTGGTTATTTACTTAGCAATACAATCATGGTACGACAAAAGGAGCATCTATCCTTAGTTCTTCAATAAATAGGGCATTTCATGAGAAGTAAACGAATTACCGCCATTTTTTCTCCCGAAAAAATCGTTCTCTTTGGCTACATCCTTGCTATCAGCATCGGCACCGCACTCCTTGCGCTTCCCATCTGTCACACCAAACCAATCGCATTATTAGATCTCTTTTTCACCGCAACCTCAGCAACCTGCGTTACCGGTTTGTTCACGATTCCTATTGATCAATTTACGATCATTGGCAAAGCGATTCTGCTATTGCTCATACAGCTCGGCGGCCTCGGTCTCATTACGATGACCATCATTTTCCTTAGCTTTTTTATGAATTTTGGCCTCGGTACACAGCTCATGGCAGGAAAAATTTTAGAAATCAACTCATGGAAACGGATTAAAAAAATTCTTATTACGATCGCCTTGGTCACCATAATCAGCGAACTGATTGGAACACTGCTTATTTTTTACGCATTGCGCCACGATTATAGCAGCTTGGGCATGGCATGGTTTACGTCGCTTTTTCATGCCGTATCTTCTTTTTGCTCTGCTGGCATCACCCTATTTGAGCAGGGGATGATGACCTACAAACAAAGCTATCTGATTATTATCACCACCGCAGCACTTATGTTTATTGGCGAGCTTGGTTTTATTACCTGGCAAGAGATCGGCGAATGGGTTCGCGCAAAATACCATAAAAAGCAATATCGGTTTTCACTGCACAGCCGCATTATATTTTATGCATCCAGTATGCTGCTGCTTTGTACGAGCATCGTATTTTGGATCCTTGAGTATAGGAACATTCTTGCCAATACGCCAGTCCTGCAAACAGTAATCAACACCCTCTTTTATGCCGTATCTTTTAGAAGCACCGGCTTTATACTCACCAGTGTTGGCAGTTTTCAGCTTGCCACTATTTTGCTCATTATGGGTATCTCCTTTATCGGATCCGCGCCAGGGTCCACCGGAAGTGGTATTAAAATCACCACATTTGCCATATTTTTGGCATCCATAAAGGCGGCGGTCTCCGGCAAAAAAACGGTCACCATTCAAGGGCGCACCATTCCGCTATCGCAGGTATATCGTGCAATAGCCATTGTGAGCGTGGGGCTCGGCTGGGTTTTCTTAACCACCTTCTGCCTCCTGATTACCGAGCAGGGATTCACCTTTATTGAGATCTTTTTCGAGTCTATGAGTTCATTTACCTCCCTAGGCATGAGTGCCGGCATCACCAAAGCGCTCTCATCTATAGGAAAAATATTCATTATTGTTAGTATGATAGTAGGACGTATCGGCTCGTTCACATTGATTTTAGCGTTGAAATTGAGGAAGGAAAAAGCTGCCGAATTTTCCTATCCAGAAGAACAAGTTATGCTGGGATAATTAACTAAACATGGGGGTTCCATGAAATTTTGTATTATTGGCTTGGGTCGTTTCGGGTATCAAGTGGCAACCGTACTTGCTGAAAATGGCATGGAAGTTATAGCTATTGATAGTAATGAATCGATCGTTGCATCTATTAAAGATCAGGTTACCCACGCAGTGTGCATGCGGGTGACCGATGATGTATCACTTCGCAGTATCGGCGTTGACGAGGTTGATACTGCCATTGTGGCAATGGGTGAAAATTTTGCGCAATCGATTTTGATAACCGCCCTACTGAAAAAGAAACTCTATATTCCCAAGGTAATCGCACGCGCAATCAATGAGATCCATAAGGATATTTTAAAGCTCGTGGGAGCTGATCGCATTGTGTTACCAGAAAAAGAAATCGGCATTCGCCTTGCCGATAATTTGAGTTCTCCCTTCACCGAGATTTATCGCCTGAGCAAACATTTCTCAATCAGTCAGATTACTGCTCCACAGAAATTCATCGGCAAACATCTTGATGACCTGAACCTCTTTAGCACCTATCGGGTGCACTGCATCGGCCTGCAGAGTGACCAAAAAATCACCCCTATCCAACCAGATCATCTGATTGAAGAGGGGGATCGATTAATTTTTTCCGGGTACAACGAAGATTTAGCAAAACTCGCTAAGCTATAATCTAGATAGATTCGATTCGAATCACCGTCATTTGTTGACGATGCCCTTTTTTCACGCGAACTTTCTTACGACGTTTGAAACGAAAGGCAATCAATTTTGGCCCTTTTGTTTGTTTCACAATCGTTGCTTTGAGCGGTGTTTCAAGATAGGGTTTTCCTATTTCAAACGTATCTTCTGCTTTCTTGCGAAAGAGAACTTTATCAAAGGTAATTTCATCACCTGTTTCACCCTCAATTTTTTCAACCGCTACGGTTTTACCGGGTAATCCCTGGTATTGCTTACCGCCAGTTTGAAAAATAGCATATTGATCAAATACTTCGGGCTCTACTGTTTTACTCACTATTGTTCCTAGGATATAAAGAATTTTGCCTTCTCTCATGAGGCTTTTAGTGTAGCAAAAAAAGAAATTGAGGTCAAAATCGCTTGTATATCGGGCCCTCAGGGCTCCTGCACCCTGCAAACGGCTCCTTTTTCACCCCGAAAAACAGCCCTATTTTAGCCTCCTGGAGGCCATTTTGGATATCAGGGGGCTTTTGCCAATCCGCTCATTTTGGGGTAAAATAAGGTGTATAAGCTGGAAAACCCATATATGCGAAGGTATAAGCATGATTATAAATAGGAAGATTTTACTCTACTCACTGCTCGCTGGATTAGCATTTGGAGCTTCACGTTCATGGCCCATGGAGGCAGATTGGCCCTCCGTAACTGAACTTTTCTCATCATCTTCCAACAAACCTGCGGCTCCAGGAAAAATTCTGGTAACCATCGGTATTTTTACTGCAGGCACCTACGGCACCTACCGATTGATTAAGTACGTTTATGATAAGCGTAAGCAGAAGCTGGCCTCAAAACCTAAAGAAAATAAATGTGGCCCTGAGTGCAAAGATTTAGATCCGTTTTCGCTCGAAGATAAAACTCCATTCAGGCTTGATGATCTTTCCATTGCCACAGCAGATCAAACGCCTGTTTCGGCGTAAGTTCATCCAAAGAAAGATTTTGAAGTTCAGTAATGATCGCTGCCTGCTTTTGCAGTGCGGCGATTTTTTCTTTCAATCGTCTATTTTCTTGCAATAAACGATCGTCCATCTTACGGCTACGCTCTTGCGAGCTTCGCCGCACACAGTCGCTTTCAGCTACGCCGGACACGTCAGCTGGCACGGCCGGAACAGCATGATGCGCATAGGCCTGCTCGTGCTCAGTTAACGTTTTAAGATGCTCAACCGCTTTGGAAATCACTTCATCAGGCAAATTCGCCAGTTTAGCCACCTCTATGCCAAAGCTGCCATCTGCGACTCCCTGCATAATTTTATAAAGAAACACGATGCCCGAGTCAGTCTTTTTGCTCGCCGCATAAAATGGCACGATGCCGGGATATTGTGCAGGCAACGTAGTGAGCTCATGATAATGGGTGGCAAATAAGCAACGAGCTCCAATGTGGGTGTAGAGATATTCGATTACTGCATGCGCAATGGCAAGCCCATCAAACGTACTGGTTCCACGGCCCACCTCATCTAAAATCACTAAACTTTTTTTCGTCGCATGGGCGCAGATGGATGCCGTTTCTTCCATCTCCACTAAAAACGTACTTTTTCCTGCAGCCAAATTATCGCCCGCCCCTATGCGGGTAAACACTCGATCTAAAAGTGCAAGCTCTGCTCGTTTGGCCGGTACAAATGCACCACACTGCGCCATGATGCATAGCAACGCCACCTGCCGCAAATAGGTTGATTTTCCGCCCATATTTGGTCCGGTAATGATCCACAATGATTGCGCATCATTCAGATTGGTGTCATTCGGAATAAAGCCGGTTTGCGCATTTTGTTCGACTATCGGATGACGCCCATCAGCAATCGTTATATCCCGCGTATCGGTGAACGTTGGGCGAATATAGCCGTTATTGTACGCCACCTTGGCAAACCCATGAATCGCATCAAGATGGGCAAGCGCGTGCGCCAGTTTTCTCAATGGGGTGCTCTGCTCGGCTACCGTACGTTTAACTTGATCAAAAAGTTCTTTCTCTCGTGCCTCAATTTGTGCATGCGCTCGTTCAATCTCATGGGCAAGTGAAAGCAGCTCCGGCGTAGTATACCGTTCTTTGCCCACCAATGTTTGGCGCCGTTTATATCGTTCGGGAACTAGATGTTTATTCGGGTTGGTGATTTCGATGTAGTAGCCATGCACATTGTTGTATCGAATTTTTAATGATGAAATCGTAGTTTCGCCCTGCTCCTTGCGTTCAAGCTCCACGATGCTGCGATTACTGTTTTCAATAAGATTACGCATGTAATCAAGCTGTTGATCAAACCCCGCTTTAATCAACTTATTGCCTCCCGGCTCGTCATGCAGCGCCCGATGCAATAAGTCTGAGAGCGCACTAAAATCGGCCATGTGGGAACTAATCACGTTAAAGAGCGCCGTAGCACTATACTGCTGCAGCTGCACACGAATTTCGGGGATCACCTCTAAACATTTTTTCAACGCAGTATAATCATGATGCTGCGCCCGTGAGAGCGCAATGCGCCCCACCATACGTTCCATATCCCCCATGGAAGCAAGCAACTGCTGCATCGTTTGCAAAAATGGCATCTCGCACACAAATGCGGCAATCGCATCCTGCCGCTGCACGATCGCCTCTTTTTTGATTAAAGGCCGTTGTAACCATTTTTTAATCATGCGGGAGCCCATCGGCGTGGTTGCCCCATCCATCACGGCAAAAAGCGTGTTTGTGTAGCCACCATTTTGATTATTGCGAATCAGTTCCAAGTTCCGCTGTGTGGCTGCGTCCATCACCAAAAAATCCTCCGGCTTATAGACAAACAGCTGATTAAATTGATCGAGGGAGGTCTGTTGCGTCCGTTTGATATAGGCATAAAAGTAATAAAGCGCTAAGCGCATGCTCTCGTGCTTTTGGATCAGCTGCTGCGTGTTCTCGGGAAACCGCTGTAGCCATTCTTGCGCTGTTGCGTTTCCATCAGATCTGATATCGCCATCCACGAGCGTGGTGAAATATCCCTGCTTTTTAAAAAAGGGAATGAATGGCTTTGCTGCCTTGATATTAGGAATCAACAGCTCATCAGGAAAGAAACGCGCAAGCTCAGATTCCACAATCCGCTCTGAATTGGCAGGGACCGTCGTGGCCCACAGTTGCGCGGTTAATAGCTCACCAAAAAGGAGCGTCCATTCACGCTCTCCGGGATAAAAGGAAAAAAGATATGAGGCAGATTTTTCATCAAGCAGTTTGCTATCGGTAAGCGTTCCAGGCGTGAGCACCTGCGTGACTGCTCGGCGGACCAGCTTGCCCGGCGTGGGCTCTTCCTGCTGATCGCAAATAGCAACCCTAAAGCCACCCTTAATTAATTTGTGAAGGTAATGCTCTTTTGCGTGTATCGGAACGCCACAAAGCGGAATCGGCTCTCCCCCGCTCTTTCCACGAGCAGTAAGTGCAATACCCAAGAAGGCAGAGGCCTTTTTAGCATCTTCAAAAAAAAGCTCATAAAAATCCCCCACCTGAAAGAATAGCAGCGTATCGGGGTGTTCCCGTCGAATATCGTGATATTGCTGCATAAGGGGGGTGTGTTTTTCAGTATTCATAAGGTGCCAAAAGGGTTTTAGTCCTGCTGATAATAGGGTGTAACCGTACCCTCTTTTGCATAAATAGGCAACTTGACCCCGCTGCAACCTCATTAAACTACTCCTTTCCTCAAAAGTCCCCTCTGTGCATTTTCCCTATTAAAACGTATACTATTACGTATAGATGGGCATTTATCGGGCACTTTAAACAAAAATCAAAGGATCCCTTATGAAAAAGATTTTACTGAGCGTGGCACTACTTCTCTGCACTATTATTCCTGCTTACTCAATGGAGGTAGGAAAAGAAGAGGAATCCTTTGTACCTGCCAGGGCACCATCTCCCGCAGATTGTTCTTCATCTACCATCGCCTGGGTTCCCGAGAAATCATCAGCCGGCATCTTGCCATTCCAACTAAGCAAAACCGGCTTCAAGGTGCTCATTGTCCATGGGAGATATTTTGGAAAAAATCACACGGAAAATGAACCATACTCAAGGTGGAGCACATTAACCGGCCATAGTGAAAGCACGGAATCATTAGAAGAAACAGCCATCCGTGAAGGGGTGGAAGAAATGTCGTTTCCTCTTGATAAAGCCACAGCTATGATAGAGGCATATAGGACCGATGGAAAATTAAGGGCCTCACAGGAATCAATCAGTTATCAAAAACTGAAAGCAGCACTCGCTAATACAAAAATTACTCCCTATAGCCAAGCTCCCGGAACATCTCCGCAAGGTACAAAATACGCCTCGTCATTTTTATACCCTGTTGATGTTACTGAGTTCGCTAATGCTCTTATTCCTGGACATCGTAAAAATGATAAGGAGTTTCTTCCAGAGTCAGAGGAACTCCATAGTTGGTGTGAAACAAGCGAAATGCAGTGGGTCGATTACAAAACGATACAAACTGGAAATTTTATCTTTAGGCATCCGGGAGTGAAACTTTCTGTCCAAGGTGCAATAAAGAGCATATGTAATGCACATCCAAGTATATGTCCAGCTCGTTCACCACAAGCTTTTCATGGTAAGAGTGAGAAGAGACCTACTGAGAAAGATTGGAGAAGGAGCAGCTCCTCAGGGGATTCAGCCCAAAGATGGTAATATTGCTACATAAGGGTATGCACCGACAAACCATAGCATTTCAGGCCCCTTTTTTGCTATCATGGGTGGTAGAGAAATGAAGTAAGTTTCACAAGAGGTATCGAAGAAGGAAAATCATGATGCAAACAATGGGGAAAAAACTCGCAATCGGCTTACTATTCGCCCTATCATTCACGATTTCGCCAACCGCGCACGCAGCAATCCGCACAACAGAAGCACTGACAAAACAGGCAATGAACACCTACAATTCCATGCAAAAGCGTTACATGATGGCTCCCATAGCGAAAGAAGAATCACTCAAAAGGTTGGTTAACAACCTAACAAAATTAGATTTTGAGCAAACCAAAAATCTCGTACTGGCCACCCTCAGGCTAGCAAGCACAAGTAACTCCGAAAAGGTAATAGACCATTATTTAAACAGGTTTGACCCCGTGGCACGAGAAATAATGCGGAAAAAAAGAGTTAAAATAATCCCTTTACACGAACAACTTCGGCTGAGCAATGAAATAAGAGAGTACTACAATCAAGAACTAGGGATAGTCGATTTTTTCAGATATCTCGCACTCATCCCATCCGCACAAAAAGACGAGGTAAATGAATTACTTCAAACGTATGGAGTCGATCCCCTACCAAGCAAATAATTAAACGGGCGTAGCAGTTTGGCTCCGCCCCACTACTCAACTGGCTTTTCAAGCTTCGTGTATTTCCCAAAATCACCCTTAGCTCGTTCAACGGTATACTTTTTGGCATTGAGTTTCATTTTTTCCATATAGGTGGCACTCAGATCAATATCACATCGATTGGCAAAGCTAAGCACGTACGCAAGCACATCCACCAGCTCGTAGGCCACTTCCTGTTTATGAGACTGGGCAATCTTGTATGATTCTTCTTCGGAGAGAAACTGAAATTTTTCCATAAGTTCGGCCGCTTCAATAGCAATTGATGCGCTTAAGTTTTTCGGAGAATGAAATCGGTTCCAATCCCGCTCATCCACGAAATTCCCCATATACTCTTTCAGTTCTTGTAACGTGGTAATGTGATCTGCGTATTTCTTTTCCATGGGGTCTCCCGATGTTTATGGGGTGATAACTTTTTTCAAATACCGTCCTGTATAACTTTCCTTCACGTTTGCAACCTCTTTTGGCGTTCCTTGCGCAATAATCATGCCGCCCCTATCGCCCCCTTCAGGGCCAAGATCAATAATGTGATCAACTGTTTTGAGAACATCCAAATTATGCTCGATCACAATCATCGAGTTCCCTTTATTCACTAATCGATTGAGAACCACAAGCAGTTTTTCAATGTCGCTATTATGAAGACCGGTTGTTGGCTCGTCAAGAATATAGAGCGTGTTGCTGCCCCGTTTTGCAAGCTCGTCCACTAGCTTAATCCGCTGCGCTTCACCGCCCGATAGCGTGGTTGATGGTTGGCCAAGTTTGAGGTAATCAAGCCCCACTTGGCATAATAAATTTAATCGTTTTGAAATATTGCGATGAGCCCAAAAAAACTCGGCTGCTTCAAGTGCAGTCATTGAAAGCACGTCCGCAATCGTTTTACCGTTATACGTAATTTCTAATGTTTCTCGGCTATATCGCTTGCCCTTGCATGCCTTGCACTGCATCGTAACGGGAGCTAAAAAGTGCATTTCCACCGTCACTGAACCATCACCTTTACATTCAAAGCAACGCCCATCAGGCACGTTAAAACTAAATCGCCCTACTTTGTATCCACGCGCATTACTTTCAGGAAGTGAAGCAAACAGTTTTCGAATCTCATCAAACACCCCAAGATAGGTTGCCGGATTTGAGCGTGGTGTTCTTCCAATAGGGCTTTGATCGATTACTACCAAGCTTTCAAGATCATCTGCCCCTTCAAGATCGGATGTTGCTTCGGATCTGTGCGTACGCCGCTTGCCTAAAAACTCTCGCTCGAGCGCTGGCACCAATTCCTGCAAGATCAGCGTACTTTTTCCCGAACCAGATACGCCGGAGATACCACAGAGCACCCCGAGCGGAATGCGCACCGTCAGATCTTGTAGATTATTTTTACTTACTTCATGCAAGGTGAGAAACCCGCTTGGTGTACGTACCTCTTTGGGCATCAAAATTGCTCGTTTGCCACTCAAATAGGCACCCGTTAGCGAAGCACTGTTTTTTGCAAGCTCATCCGGTGAACCAAACGCCGTGATCATCCCTCCATGAATACCAGCAGCTGGCCCCATATCAATCAAATGATCTGCTTGCCGCATCGTATCAATATCATGCTCAACCACTATCACCGTGTTACCCTGATCTCGAAGCGCTTTTAATGTTTCGATTAATCGATCATTATCCCGTTGATGCAACCCAATACTTGGCTCATCAAGAATATAGAGCACCCCACTTAAGGCAGAGCCAATCTGTGTAGCTAATCGAATACGTTGCCCTTCTCCGCCTGAAAGCGTGCGCGCAGGACGCTTGAGCGTTAGATAGGAAAGCCCCACATCATAGAGAAACTGAATACGATTACGAATCTCACTAATTAAACTTTTCGCAATAGCTTGTTGTGCCTCATCTAATCGCACTGTTTTGAAAAATGAAACGAGATCCGCAATAGAAAGGGAACCTAAATCATCAATATTCTTACCATCAATGAGCACGGCGAGCGCATACGGATTTAATCGTTTACCATAACAGGATGGACAGGTTTTTGATATTGCGTATTTCGGACCAAAATAATCAGGATATCTTTCTTTCCAAGAATCTCGAGAATCCTTTCCCCAAGGCCATTCATGGAACATTCCCAACCCATGACATTTCTTACAAGCGCCAATCGGGGAATTGAATGAGAAAAAACGCGGCTCAATTTCTGGTACTGATTTATTACATTTCAAGCACATGCGATGAGACGAATACAAATCTTCTTTAGTACCCACGATCACTTTGCATGAACCGTTACCATGCTGGAATGATCGCTCAACCGCTTCAGCTACACGAGCCCTATCATGAACATTCACTTCGCATGAATCCATCAAGAGATCGATCGTATGCTTGTAGGTTTTTTTCAATGCAAGCGCTTTGATTTCTGCCGCCGATTTGAATTTGTATTTTTGGCCATCGATCACAAAGCGATAAAACCCGGATTCAAATAATTTAGTTAATTCGTGTACAAACTCACCCTTTTTTTGCTCGGCTATCGGAGCGGCAATGGTAATAACGTTGCCGGCATACCGAGAAAGCAGCAAATCCACAATCGCCTCAGGAGATTGTGCTTGGATAGGAATATCACAATCGGGGCAATGGGGTGTGCCGATTCGCGCAAACAGTACGCGTAAATAATCATAAATTTCAGTAATCGTACCAACCGTGGAACGAGGGTTGGAACTGACTGTTTTCTGCTCAATCGCAATCGACGGGCACAACCCATCAATACGATCAACCGCCGGCTTTTTCGCCACACCCAAAAACTGACGCGCATACGC
>JAUUXD010000062.1 GCA_030588705.1 bacterium
ACGATCATGGATACACTGGTGATGGTTGTGGCGATACCAAATCTGCTCGGGCTGCTTATTCTTGCGTTTCGCAAGGGTGAGGTATTGAAGTTACGATGATTGAAGAAGGTTGAGCAGTTTATCTTCCTTCTTTTGCATCAGCTCATAATCCTCATCCTTAATATGATCATAACCAAGTAGCTGGCAGATGCCGTGAACCAAAAGTACTCGCATACGCTCATCAAACGATTGTCCCCAGTTGGGCAGATCCTCTTGAACGTATTCAGGGGATATGATGATATCCCCCAAGTTTTTTTGCTCATCACTCTCTGTTTGAATGCGCTCTCCTGCCTTGAGCTTGTCATGAAAGGAGAATGAGAGAATATCGGTTGGCTTATCTTTATAGCGATGTTTCTTGTTGTACTCATGGATGGTGGCGTTATCAGCGAGCATGATCCCCAAATCAAAATCTGAGTATTCCAGATATTCAAGAATGCGCTGGGCATCTTTTTTGAGCTGCTCTTTGTTGACGGGCATTTTTTGATTATCAATAAGTGTAATCATTCTTTGCTTCCCAAGCCAACGTGGGCACTCCAATTCTCAGCAGAACCCTCTAGCTTTTGCGTATCTACTTCTTTATCCGAGTAGGATATTTTTTCAGCTTGCGTGATCCCCTTAATGAGTTGTTCGTGCGGTTTAATTGTATCGAGCATGTCGGGCGATCCTGCAATAACCAAATTCGAAAGCGGAGTTTTCAGAGAAAGCTGATGTTCTGTTTTTAATTTTCTCACGTTTGTGATTATCGCAATAATATGAGGCATAATCGTTTGAGCGGACTCAAAACTATACGATTTTTGGATTTTACGAAACTTCGTTTGATGGATAGAAGGAACGCCAATTTGCTTTTGGTATTGAAGCTGATAGATCGATTCAGTGATGTACGGCATGTAAGGGGCGTAGAGCTGCAAGATACGCAGGCCAACCTGATAGAGCGTCCATTTGGTTGCATAGACCGCATCAGCTTCATATTCCTGCGGATTGAATAACTGGTTTTTAATCAGCTCCAAATAGTTATCACAAAAATCAGCCCAGAAGAATTTTTCTACGGTATCGAGCGCGAGGCTAAACTCATGTTGTTCAAAATAGGTTTGATATTTTTCAAATGAGCGAGAGATCGTATCCAGGAGCCATTCGTTGACAACGCCCAGTTTTTTGGGTGTTTCTCTTGGATCAAAATTTTCTAAGTGCGGATGGGCAAATCTAAAGGCGTTCCACAGTTTCGTGATCAATCGTTGTCCCACTTTGAGCTGTGCTTCAGAAAAACTAACATCATGGCCCAAGCTGCCCGATGCGGTCCAGTAGCGGATGGCATCAGCCGGGTAGCGGGCAAGAAGGTTTTCAGGGGCAAGTGGATTATTGGCGCGTGATTTTGAGATCTTTTCTTTCTCATTGCTCAGTACGTGGCCGGATATTACTACTTCAGTCCACGGGATCGTTTTATTATGCATCCACGCTTTTACGATAGTATAGAACGTCCATGTCCTGATGATGTCATGTGCATGTGGGCGCATCCCCATCGGTAAAAACTCCATTGCTTCTTTGGTAAACGGGTCACGAGGCTTTTTGAGCAGGTTGTAGCAGATGTATGGGCTGAGCGATGAGGTGTTCCAGGTGTCCATCACATCAGTATCTGGAACGATCTTTTCGCTGCCGCATTTACTACATGTTTTTCCTGGGTAGGAAGTTTCCTGCGGATCGATCGGCAAATCTTTTTCATCAGCAAATAGAAGTTCTTGGCATTCGGTGCAGTGCCAAACGGGGAAGGGGATTCCATAAAAGCGTTGGCGTGAGATACACCAGTCCCATTTAATATTTTCAACCCAGTTTATGTATCGTGATTTCATAAATGTGGGAAACCATTTGATCTGATCAGCAAGTTCAATAAATGTTTGTTTATTTTTGAGAATGTCGATAAACCATTGCGTGAGTACGGTGTATTCAATCTCACGTTTGCAGCGCTCATGCACGTTCACTGAATGGCTAATCTGCTTTTGATCAACTAAAAGATTCTGCTCTTTGAGCTCTTCAATGATGCGTGCTCGTGCATCTTTCACCTTTAATCCGGCTAAAACGCCGGTCTCAGGAATCCATTTACCATCAAGGCCAATTGATAAGCGCAAAGGAAGATTATGTTTTTTATACCAAATAATATCGGTTTGATCACCAAAGGTAGAAACCATAACGAGCCCCGTTCCCTTTTCGATTGAAACGAGTTCGTCCTCATAGATAGGAATCTCGGTGTTGTAGATAGGTACGAACGCTGTTTGTCCCTTTAAATGCTGGTAGCGTTTGTCGGCCGGATTGTAAAGAAGTGCCCCGGTGGAATATAAAAGCTCAGGACGTGTGGTTCCCACGATCAGATCGTTGCCATCTTGATCTTTAAAAATGACGTTATTAAAAAATGAGCTTTCTTCCTTATCATCCAGTTCAGCCTGTGCCACCGTGGTGCGGCAGGTGGTGCAATAAAGCGCCGGCTCATCTTTGCGGTACACGAATCCATCTTTGTATAGTTTGAGGAATGAAAGTTGTGATATTCGGCGGGCGTCCTCGGAGATCGTGGAGTACCAATAATCCCAATCAACTGATAAGCCGATGTGTTGCCACAGTTCCTTAAACTGTTTTTCCGCCTCCACTGTTTTTTCAAGGCAGAGCTTAATGAATGCGGACCTGCCAATTTTAAATGCGCTCGTTTTTTCTGCCTTTTCCACGAATCGCTC
>JAUUXD010000033.1 GCA_030588705.1 bacterium
ACCCAACTTTCGGATATTGCACCATTCATTCTCAAAAATATGGGTTTGCCTGTTCCGAAAGAGATGGAGTAGAAATATCTACTTGTGTACATCACGCTCGATATACACAAACGTATCATCCTCGCGGACTTCCTTAAAACCAAGCCGTTTATATACTTGGCGCGCTCTGAGATTTGAAGGACGTGTTAGTAAAGTGATTTTTTTTGCTCCCCGCTTGATCATATCATCAACCGCATACTGCACCATCTGTTCAGCATATCGTTTGCCCCTAAACTCTGGATCAACCACCACAAAATTTAAAAACCCAAGCTCCGGATTCTTCATATAGTAGGCAACAAAACCAATAAGCTGATCTTTTTGACGCATTACCTTTATAGCCAACCTACCCGCATACAGTGGATTCTGATGAGGCGCTCTATACCGAAAAGCCTCTTCTGGTGAGTAGCTATTCCGATCACCTGGAATAAGCCAATACCAATCCTGATCAAAAAAGCGAGAAATGGTGGGCATATCCCGATCAAACGAAAACTCATGCAAACGAGGAGTTGTGTACCGGTAAAACCAAATAGATACGCCAATGGTTGCTCCAATAGCAAGCGTGGCGAGCAGTATACTGAGACGTTTTTTTAACTGATAATTCATTTGATTTCCTCGTATATAATTTTTCGAAGTAATAACCCACGGGCTGGCGCCGTAGGCAATTTAGAATGCATACCACCTGTTTGTAGCGCATCACGAATATCAGCATGCGTAATTCCTTCTCTTGATGCAACGGCTAACGCCGCGCCCACCATACGCCGAACCATATGTCGTAAAAAGCGCTCCCCTATCACTACAACCCGATAGACATTATATCGCGGTATATATTCAAAACGCACCGCATCAATGGTACGCACCGCATCCTCACGATCATTACCGGTATAAAATGCAGAAAAATCATGTGTTCCGGCAAAAATATCAAGTGCATTCTGAAATTGCTGCGGATCAAACGGACGGGAAACATACTGACCATACCGCGTCACAAAAGGTAGTGGCCTATCGACAAATAGATGATAATAATAAATTTTCTGTTTCACGCGGTAATGGGGATGAAACTGATCGTCAGCCTCCAAGGATCGAATCAGTATTGAGGAAGGCAATACATTATTCCACGCCCAGCGCACCTTATGCGAATCCAATTCGATATCGGTTTTAAAAATAGCCACCTGACCAAGCGCATGCACTCCAGCATCCGTCTTTGATGCTCCTAATATCTGTATCCGCTTCCCAAAAACAGACGCAAAGCTATCCTGCAGCGTTTGCACAATCGAGGGACGGGTTTTTTGCTGAATCCATCCAGAATAATCGGTGCCATCATAGGCTATGAGCAGTTTATATTGTTTCATCTTTTTTCTACAAAAAAGAACCCGCACGAGGCGGGCTCTTTGCAATCGATTGCTTTAATAATCGTTGGCAACTCTCTACCACTAATTGTATTGAGCTACATACGGCAATAAAGCCATGCTTCTAGCTTTTCGAATTTCTTTGGCAAGCCCACGTTGATGACGCTTACAGTTACCAGAAATACGCGACGGCAAAATCTTGCCTCGCTCAGTTAGAAAACTTCTCAAAAATCCGGAATTTTTATAATCAATACCAACCGCTAATTCTGTGTTACCACAAAAACGACACTGCTTTTTGGAAGTAGTTGACGTACGGCGAGTACGCTTTTTCATCAATCGTGCACTAATTTTTAATTTCATTTTCTTTGTCATGCGCTATTCCTGTTCAGTGGTTGATGCTTCGGTCTCTTTAATTTCCTCAGCACTCTCTTTCTCCGTATCGAATACGGCAGCTTTCTTCTCTTCCAACACCTCTGGCTTAGCAGAAACTGGCTCTTCCGCGGCTTCTTTTCGTGGAGCTTCTTTTCCCTTGCCACTCATAGATGAAAGCAAACCACCCATTTGGTTTTCCTTTAAGAACGTATCAACATCTCGAGAAGTTGATGCTTCTTCAAGAGATTTTGGACGTTGGTATACGAGCGAATCCACATTAACACACGCAATAAGGTGACGCATTGCAATATTGTGCAATTTAACTGCAAAAAAATCTCGCATATCTTTAACTAAAGAGCCTGGTGCTTCAAAACGCATGAGGCAATACACCCCATACTCATTGCCACGGACAGGATAAGTTAATTTGAATTTCCCCCATCGTTCAAATGAAAGGGTTGCACCCTCCGCATCGGTGACGAGCCGATCCAACTGATTCTCCATCTGCTTTAACTCATCATTGGTAATTTCCGGCACCGTTAATACGAGCGCCTCATATCGTTGCATCATAAAACCTCATGCATACTAAATGGAAGTGATATTATCAAACACTATAACGCTGAAAATGCCGCGTTATTTAGCATAATCCCTGGTATGGGATACAAATAAATGTACCAAAAAAGCCAGCTTTTACCAGCTTTTTCGGCACATTTTTAAACCTATCTGCGACGAGATACCGTTAGGCCAACTTTTGCTGCCTTTGGATTACCCGACCAATAATGCGGAAATGATCCTTTCCTCTGACCAATGCAACAGGAGGCTGCTTATGGTTAACAGACTCTAATACAATGAAATCTTCAGTATAGGTCACCTGCATAATAGCTTTCACGGGAGTATCATTGCCATATTCCACGGCAGCGATATCACCAGAACGGGTCCAAATTTCAGGGGAAATAATAACATAATCACCCTTCACAAAATAGGAAGCCATCGCGTTGCTCTCCACGCACAGCGCAAACATCGCACTATCATTAGAATTAAGCACTGGTACAAAAATATCTTTGTACCCAGTTGTAATCTGCATTAATTGGTTGTTGTATGGTGATGGATTTGAAGGAATTTCTCCTACCACCGGAACCACCTGAACCTTCAATTCTACATCTGATTGCTCAGGCATACTCACATTTTTATCAATATTATCGGTACGCTGACGCCGTTCCGCAAACATTTCAATAGGGCTCATTTCAAAAGCATTGGCTAATTTGCGTAATGAATCCTCATTCCAACGACGAGTACCATTCTTGATATGAGTTAGATAGCTTTCAGACATGCCCGTTTTCTCCGCAAGCACCTTGGTTGTCCATCCCTTCTCACGAAGAAGCTCCTTAACACGTAACCGAGTTGGGGTTGCCATGAATCACTCCTCTTACTAGACTTGAATTAATATGGTTTTTTACTGCTTATTTCTCATTGTATGCACCGAGGTGATTTTGTCAAATGGAAATGATTACCACTCCTAATTCGAAACAACCTGTCAAAATATTGAAGGACTCCTTCGAAAAGAGCCTATGGGAACAAGGAAAGCTCGTTGTTGGCATCGATGAAGTTGGCCGTGGATGTCTCGCTGGCCCCTTGGTCACCGCAGCGGCAATTTTGCCAATCGGGCGCACCAATCCCCTTCTGAGGGATTCCAAGCTCATGTCGCCCGAAGAACGTCTGAAGGCCTACTCCTGGATTATCGCCCATTGCCGCTACCAGATAGGGATCGTCCACCATCGGATCATCGACCAACACAACATTTATCAGGCCACGATGCTTGCTATGAAAAAGGCACTCGTGAATCTCCTTACCCAGATCAATGAAACTCCTGGAGCCATCCTCGTTGACGCAATGCCGCTCAAGCTATCAGATACCGGTTTCAATGGCATTCCGGTCTATCACTTTCCCAAGGGAGAGCAAAAATCAAGCTCCATCGCTGCCGCCTCCATCGTGGCTAAAGTAACGCGGGACGCGCTCATGGAAAAATATGAAACCCTCTTTCCCGGCTACGGCCTCAAGCAACACAAAGGATATGCCACCAAAATCCATCAAGGCCATATCCATGAACTTCGCCATTCGATTATTCACCGAGAGAGCTTTTTGGGTTCATTTCGTCCGAAGATCAAAGCGGATGATGATCAGCAACAAACGTTGTTTTAACCCTATTGTCTTTACCCCGAACCTGCAGTACACTTTCCTCCACTATGAATAAACCATTTGCAGAGATTATCGAAAGCTCCCTTCACACTTGGCTGGCTCAAAGCTGGCAATGGAATCAGCCTCCTCATTACGGATCGTTAGTTGCCGTTCAGCAGGAAAAAAGGACATTAATTGGTCTCGTGTATGAAGTGGGAACCGGCTCGATGGATCCCACACGATATCCGTTTGCGTATCAAAAAACTCAGGAAGAGCTTTTAAGAGAACAGCCACAGATCTTTGAGTTTTTAAAAACAACCTTCTCCTGCCTAGTCCTCGGCTACCATCATCAGGATCGCATGCGCTATATCACGCCATCGCAACCAGCAACGATTCACTCATTCGTGCAACCAATATCGGATGATCTTAATCGGCAGTTTTTTGCCCACGATCAGTACATCCATCGCATATTTGGCTTGGGAAACAAGATCAACAATATCGACGAGCTCCTCCTGGCCCTCATTGGCCAACAAATGGAAAACAAGCTCATGAATCAAGAAAAGATCATGCAGTTTATGGATACCTACTCTCTGCTCACCGGTAATGACTACCGACGCATCAAGCTGTTTTTGCAACGGGTTGAACGTACTATCTAAGGACAATAGCCCAATTATCGGCTATACTACCGGTATTCAATAACCTTTAGCACCTCGAAATAAGCCATGTTTAGCTTTATCAAAAAGACACTCACCAACATTTATGCCAGTGTCACCTCCAAACTCGCCTCCTTATTTAGTAAAAATAAGATCGATGCCAATACGCTCAAAGAGCTCGAAATCATTCTCCTTGCTGCCGATACGGGGGTAACAACTACCAAATCAATCATCAAACGATTACAAGAGCAGTACGATCAAGGAGAGCTTAAAGAAGGAGCATCGCTCAAAACGGCACTCCATAACATTCTGCTCGATATCCTCAATAAACCAAAGCAATCCTCCGATAACGCACAAATTTTTATTTTGGTTGGCATTAATGGCAGTGGAAAAACAACATTCGCCTCAAAGCTAGCACACCACTATACAAAGCAGGGGAAAAAAGTTTTATTTGTTGCGGCTGATACGTTTCGCGCTGCAGCGCAGGAACAGCTTAACGTGTGGGCAACGGAGACAGGATGCGCTATTGTGCACGGAAAACCACAGCAAGATCCTGCATCCGTTGTATATACAGGATGCCAACAATTTATCACCCAAGATCAAGATATACTCATTATTGATACGGCAGGCCGCTTACAAACGAAGATCAACCTGATGAATGAGCTTGCGAAATTAAAACGAGTCATTGAAAAACAGCTTCCATCTCATCGGGTTCATGTTCTTCTGACCATCGATAGCATGCTGGGCCAAAATTCACTCGAACAGGCACGGTTGTTTAAAGAATGCACACAGGTAGATGGCATCGTTCTCACCAAAATGGATGGCACCGGCAAAGGAGGAATTGTCTTTGCTATCGCAGATGAACTTGAAATTCCCATAAAATATATTACCTTTGGTGAACAGATTTCTCAGATGAAACTGTTTGACCCTAAAGAATACGTCGAAAACCTATTACATCTATAGGTGCAAAATGGATCGCACAACTATTCACTCTCTTTTGATCGCTCTGCTCGTTATATCCCTCCCTGGGTGCTGGCATTCAGAATCAGACACTACCATTGTAGAAAGCACCCACATCACCGACATCTATCAGCACCTCACACCGGATGAGTATAATAAAGACACACTGGTTATTTTCGACATCTGCAACACATTAGGCGCACCTCCCACCGATCTTGCAAGCGATCAATGGTTCTCAGCCCTTTTCCAACAGGGTATGAATGACGGCCGTCCAGTAGATGAAGCGCTAAGCACTGCCCTTGCTCCCTACTGTTACGCCCAACACCATCAGTGGCTCGTGCCCATTGAGCCTGATACGGTTTCCACCGTTAAATCGTTGCAGCAACGTGGTATTACCGTGATTGCACTAACAGCTAGAGGGCTCTATCTTTTTTATAGAACTTTGGAACAACTACATAAAATTGATATTGATTTCACGCATACCAGCCCCCGAAAAGCAGTAGTTTCCTATGGCGTAAAAAACCAATCCCTCTACTCTCATGGGATCATATTTGCTGGATCGCTCAACAAAGGTGACGTCCTTAAACATTGGCTCGAACAGCTTAAATTCCAGCCTAAAAAAATAATCTTTATTGATGACAAGTTAAAAAATATTGAAACGGTTGCCGATGCCATGAAAACAGCGAACTACCCGTTTGTGGGAATCAGGTACGGGCACCTCGATGAACGAGTAAAAAACTTTGATATGTACCAAACCGAACGGGAATATCAAGCACTCCTAGAGAATAGTCAAGATCGCAAACCAATAGATGTTTGTCCGTTTCAAACTATCGGATAACCTGGCAGCACCCATGTTTTCACCACAGACAATAATCCCTACTATCCTTGCACAAGCTATCGCTAAAGAACTTTACAAAAAGTATCAAGATCAGTTTTTATGCACCCAATATGCTTGGTGGGCACTGGAAGCGATCACCGAACAATCTAAAACAGATCTGCTTATGCAGCGAGAAATCACCCTCACACAAAAGCAATGCGACACACTCAATAGCTGGATAAAAAGCCAAGTGGAGCATCATATTCCCCTCCAATATTTGCTCGGCTCGGTCCCGTTTATTGATTGCGATATTCTGGTGGAACCACCGGTCCTTATCCCACGCCCGGAAACGGAGGAATGGTGTCTTGATCTTATTAAACAACTTGAACAACTTCCTCATCAAGATTTTTGCATTTTGGATCTGTGCACGGGATCAGGCTGTATTGCTATCGCTTTGGCAAAAGCATTTCCCCACGCGCGTATTTATGCATCCGATATTTCAGACGCTGCATTGGCTCTGGCACAAAAAAATGCAGAACGTAATGAGGTAAACATCAATCTGATCTCCTCGGATCTGTTTGCAAATATTCCGCAGGATCTCACTTTTGATATCATTGTCTCCAATCCTCCATACATTGCAGAGCATGAATGGCATCAGCTTGATCCTTCCGTAAAAACATGGGAAGATACAATTGCTCTTGTTGCCCCCGATGATGGGCTGGGGATGGTAAAACAGATTATCGCCGACTCAAGCATGTTTCTTGATAAAAATTCAGAAATAGCCAGTTATGGCATTCCACAACTGATTATTGAGATTGGGCACACGCAAGGAGAGAGCGTCAAAAGATCGTTTCAGAAAGCAGGCTATAAGAACGTAGAGATAAAAAAGGATGAATACGGCAAAGATCGTATAGCAGTAGGATATAGCAATAATGTGGAACAAGCCGAAGCAACATGATGCCTTTGTTATCACTATTACGCCACGAACTATAACCTACAGCCACCTCTCACGATCAACAAATGAACCCCAAATCCAGCTACAGTCACACGATATAGAAATCTTCGATACGCTCGAGCTTGAAAAACTGATTGTTTTTAACCCAACAATCGTAATCAATCAGATACAAAATCATTATCGAGCAATGGCTAATCAATCCATTCCTGTTTTGATGGCACTTAATGGCCCATCTCTTTTTGCAAAGATTATATCATCAAGCAAAGCACATCCCTCACTTGAGCAGCTCAATCTCCCCCACACTCCCCACATGCAATGGGCTCATCGGTATCTTTATTCCCATGATCATCGCCATTATTTTTACGTGTGCGGATTACCACAACAGATACTCCTGCAGTTCCAACTCATAAGTATTGCGGCTCAATTACCGCTACGCCTGATTAGCACTGAACATATGGCACTCCTCCATCTCTACCGTTATCTTTCTGGTGCAGCATTTCGCCACAGCGAGCTGGGAGAGGCACTTTCCAAACGGAACAACAACATCGAGCAACTGTTCTCTAAAGATGATCTACCACGAGTTCTTTCAATACCCACCAGTCAAGCAGTGGCAAACGAAAACCCAATATCATTACTCATCGCCTGTGGTCTTTTTATTTCGGAAGGATTCTCATGAACGGTATTAATTTCATAAAGCCGGTACCTCCCCACCGAGAGAGAGAGGTACGATTGTGGAGTTGGTTCACCATTATTGGTAGTAGTTCAGCACTCGGTATTATCGCCATATATACTGGCATGCAATGGTCTTTATACCGTTCCCTATTTCAGGAAACGATACTGCTCAAACAAAAGCTCAGCTCATTCGACACCGTATTGGAACAGCAACGAACACAAACAGAAGAGCAGGAACAGCTACAAAAAAAAATGGACTCACTTGCGAAATACAAAACATCCCCCAAAAACCCCGTCAGCGCTCTTAGTTCCTTACGTGCCATTACGGGAAATGGCCTGCAAGCGGTGACGGTCTCAAAACATCGTTTTGAACTTCATGTGATATGCCAAAACGCACAACATGCCACCATATGCCTGCAAAAGCTCCTTCAAGACATGCGTATACGCACCGTAAAATTAACCTCGTTGCAAGCAAATCAGAAACAAGTTATCGCTATATTTAAAGGGGAAATTGCTCCACAGTAATTTAGACAGTCTCTTGCAAACATAGTACACTACCGCAACATGTTTCTACTCATAACACAACAAAGCATATGCCAAAAATAAAACGCCTGCCGATTCATGAAGCACATAAAATAGCCGCCGGACAAGTGGTTGAACGTCCTGCAAATGCCATAAAAGAACTGATGGAAAATAGTATTGATGCGGGAGCTTCACGCATAACCATCTACATAGAAGATGGCGGCAAACAACTCATTCGTGTTGTGGATAACGGCCATGGTATGGATTATGAGGACGCACAAATCTGTCTTGAAAAACATGCCACCAGCAAAATTCGCTCTATTAATGATCTTGCCACTATCACTTCCTACGGATTTCGAGGGGAAGCACTTGCAAGCATTGCAGCAGTGGGAATCATTACGCTGCTAACCAAAGAAACAGGAAGCACCGAAGGAACAAGGGTAACCTCACATGAAGGGAACATCACTGCTGAAACAGCTTCCTGCCCGGAGGGAACCGATATAACAATTACCGATCTATTTCATAATGTACAAGCACGCGCAAAATTTCTAACAAAACGGC
>JAUUXD010000036.1 GCA_030588705.1 bacterium
ATATCAACGGTAATCACCTTTGGATTGATGTTTGCTTGTTCAAATAGCGAGAGCTGTTCGGCGATGGTTTGTTTTTGTGTGGCTGCAACCAATACTTGTGTTCCTTTTCCTTCGGTGCTTGTATCGGTGATGATAAAGTCGATAACTGCATCCTGTGCGGAAAAAGGGAGCAATGGTTCCACTTCAAAGCGAATAACTTTATTTATTTTGTCATATTCTTGGAAAGGAAGGCGCAGCTCCTTAAATACCACGGCACTGCTTGGTAGCGCTACGTTTATCTGATTGACTGCTCCCACTTTTTGCATGATTTTGCCAAGGGTCTCAATTACTCGTTCGGTATGATTTGATTTATCTCCCTGCAACTGCTCCACAATGGATTTTTCTAGAGTAATAAGCGAGCCGCGTGCGGTAACAACGGTGGCATATATATGGGTTTTGGTGATGCTTATTCCAACGATTCGTTGTGAAAAAATGTAATACGTACCAAGTTTTTCGGGTAAAAAAATATCTTGTATCATACTAATTTCTCACTAGCGGAAGGTGATAAAAAACTACTCAGCGAGCGAGAACGTCTTTTTTTGCCGGTCAAAGTGGCTGTTTGCTCATTGTTTGTTCCTGCCGGGGCAGCTATGGTTTGTGGTGTTAACGATACCGTTGTTGGAGGCATTGATTTTGGTTCGACAGTTGTTGTAGGCGAAACTGTTGGCTTTCTCTTTCGGCCGCGGCGTTGTTGTTTTGCCTCCTTTTTCTCTTGAGATCGTTTATGCATGCGCTCTTTGCGCCGTGTTCGCTGGTGTCGATCAAATAGAAACTCGCCAAGATCTTTAGTTTTGTCTGTGCCTTCAGCGAAAAAGAGCTTGTGTATAGGGTCGTGTCTATCGGTTACGGCAAACTCGCCCGTAGCCTCACGATATTTGCTGAGGCGATCCTGCGTGAATAAATTTACTTCGCTTGTTGCGTGCGCAGGGATAATTTTGGTGGACATTAAAATCAGGAGGCTCGTTTTATCTATTGATTTGCTTTTGTTTTTAAAGAGCCAACCAAGAATCGGCACATCACCAAGTATAGGCGTTTTACTTAATGTTTCCTTCGTGGTGTTTTTGATTAATCCTCCTAAAGCAAGCACTTCACGATCGGCAACTAAGGCTTGAGTTTCAATAAGTTTGGTTGTTTTATTTCCGCTTGATGGATCATCTGGATCAGTAAATTCACTGAGCTCAACACGCAGCTTAAGTATAATCATACCATCGGAGTTTATTTGTGGCGTAATATCTACCTTGAGTTTGGCGGCATCATCACCTTTAACATCTTCGTCTGGTGTATCGCCGCCTCCTTTAATTACACCGGTGGTCACGCGCCGTGTTTCACCAAGAGATACGGTGGCGGGAGTTTTGTTGGAGGCGACTAGGAACGGATTTGATATAACCTGCAAGTTGGTTACTATTTGCAATGCCTGGAATAAGCCCCATACGCCAAAGAGATCTTGGCCAAAGGTGACAATTGTGTTACCTGGCCCTGCATTGGTGACCAGTTTTAATAGGTTTCCTAGTAAGCGGGTGGATCCGGGACCGGTAGGGTTGGTTTCAATACCTTTAGGTGTTCCGCCTGCCCGTAATCCGGAGGTTTGGAACTCCACGTTCTTGCCCAATATGCCATCAAGGCCAGGGAATTTACTTCGTAGTTGTACCCCAAGCTCCTTCTCATCTTTGAGCTCTACCGAAAGAATAAGTACTTCAATGGCAACCTGTGCTTGAGGTTCATCAAGTTGTTGTATGATTTCTTTTGCCGCCAGGTAATCGTTGTAATCCCCTTTTATAATCAGTTGATTGGTGCTTGGCTCTGCGGTGAAATACATTTCACGTAAATATTTGTCTTGCCCGCGAACGCCACCAGTTTTACCTGCTGGCGTTTTATGTCCTAGCGTCGTGGTTTTATTCATAATTCCGGCGATCACGGTGGCGTCTGCGTATTGTAGTTGATACGTGTAGAGAGGAGAGTAGGGTTGCTCAAGGGCAACATCCACATGTTTGGTAATGAACTCTTCTATCTTCTTAATCGCATCTTTTGAACCCAGAAGAATAAGTGAGTTGGTGCGTGGTTCTGCAATAATGCGCGCATTTTCAGGGAAATAGATAGCGGCCGGTTGTTTGCGGGCCCCAAATGGGCGGAATGGTGACCGATCCTCCTCTCCCTGTTGGGTGAGCGTATTATAGAGATCTCTTACCTCAATTGCATCCGCTTGCTTTAATTTCAATACCGACATTGCTTGGGGATGAGTTACCTGATCAAGTTCCTTCACGATCCTCATGAGTGCCTTGATATTATAGGATGTGTCGGTCAGGATGATGGCTTTGTAATTTTTCAGAAATATGGGACGCGTAGCATTTTTGCTGAGCAGCGGTGGTATGATAAATTCCATGGTTTCGACTGAAGCATTTTCAAGAAAATAGAGATAACGGACCATCTCATCATTGTCCGGCAATGTTTCATACTCTACCCCAATAAAAGTCGGGAGCGGGCCCTTTTGAGATGCTTTGATTGTTTCTATGCGATAGATGTCTGGATCGGCTTGCTGAACAATGTTGAATCCAGAGACATTCATGAAGGTAATAAACACATTCCATGCTTGCTGACGCGTGAGTGGTTTACTTGTTTTAAATGAAATCTTATTTCCCTTGAGTGCCTTTGTTGGCGAGTCGGTGGTTCCTTTGGGAAGTGGTTCTATCGCATCATCTGATATAAAGGTCACCTGAAATAGCTCTGCGATTTGTTGTACTAAATTTTGCAGATCAGCATTCTCAAATTGAAGTTCTATTTTTTCCTCATCAAACGCTTTTTCTTCAACCTTGGCGAGTTCTCGTTCTGCTTCTTGTTGTAGCTCCTTTGGTAGTTCATAGCCGGGAAGTTGCTCTGCAGATGCGTCAACAGGATCTTCGATACTGCTGACGGGAATTTCTTTGGTGGATTCTTCGTCAAAGGGAAGGGTGGGACGATCTAAGCGTGCAATTTGCATTGGTTCGGATACAAACGGAGCGTTCAGATCATATTTTTTCTCGATTGGTTCCTGCAATGCTTGCATAATGCTGCTGCGACGCCGTGTGCGGTGTGCACCATTTAAGGAGAGGGGCGGAATACACGCCAGAATGATAAGAATAGAGACGATAATTTTATTATTCATTCATATTCCTATGGTTGCGGCATGCTACCATTTTGCAGCATATTTAAACGTTCACGGTTGCGAATATCTTGTATGGTTGGTGCAAACTCATATTTTTGTTGTAAGATCTTACGCTTCTCTTCTCCCTCTATCTTTTGAAGTAAAAATTGATTTTGTGGGGTTTCTTTTTGTCCTTCTTCTGGCACGAGATCCCGTAACTGATATTCAAAAACCAGTTCCTCTTTATTACGTAGAAGCTGCACCACAATAAGTTCATTCTCTTTTTTATTGAGTACGGATTGATAAATTTTTAAGCGATTAACCATATTATCTGCCTGTATACCATCGATAGTTGTGACGATGTCTCCTGGTTGTAACCCGAGTGATGCACCAACCGACTTTTCATCCAATTTGCCGATACGGCATCCAACACTTGCTCCCTGCTTATAGGCGGTAATGAGATGAAGCATTTCAATCAATTGTCCCAAATCTTGTACCCGCTTAGCAAATGCGATCGGATCGATAAGAAAACTGGTGCTGCTCATTTGTTTAATGACCAGGTTCCATTCATCAATCATGGAGTATCCTGCGTCAAATTTTGCATCCTGTTCTCGCAAGTATACTACTTCTTGTTGTCCATTTGAACGTAAAAGCATTATTTTATTGCTAAAAATTCGTATTAGTTGTGCATCGCCAATTTTATCCCCGATCTTATGCGTTGCCTCTTTTTTTGTTTTATTATCCGAGATGATCACTCTATTTTTTGTTCCGTCATTATTAATGATGAATATCCCCTTCAGGGTGACATCAAGAGGATCCAAAAACTGTGGGGTGAGCAATTCGGGAATTACAGTTGGTTGTGGTTCAGGAGGTTGCGGAAAAGCTTCTTGGGCAAGAAGGTCGGGCTGTTCCGTGGCCATTTGATAGGAGCCAAATAGGTCGGCCTCATATATTTTGCTGATATTTACGTGTAGTTGTTTTTCCTTTTTTCGTGAAACCACAAGAGAAGGCGCAATATCTTCCCGTTCCGGAATAGAAACCTGTGAAAAATAGACGAAAAGTAAAATCAGTACCACTAACACAAGAAGTATACTGTTTATAATCCAGAAGGGATGTCTCATTCAGTATTCCTTTATATCGATTTTCCTGTGTCCACGATACATTTCTGCAATTGTCTTTGTCAAGCAGCCCACCGGCTTGCAGAACTTCTCATGCTCTTCTGAGGTATTAGGGTGATGGGATACTGTTTAAGATCGTATTTATGATTGCATCAGGGGGTATATTGTCCGCTTCTGCTTCATAGGTGAGGACAATGCGGTGGCGGAATATGTTGGGTGCCACTGCTTTAACATCGTCTGGCGTAACAAAATGCCGCTTCTTCAGAAAGGCATGTGCCTTTGCCGCATGAAATAATGCAAGGGTGGCTCGCGGTGAGACACCATACAAGATGTAAGGCTTGATTGCATCAAGTTGAACTTCTTCTGGCATTCGAGTGGCGAAGATAAGGCTTACGATATAATCAAGAATCTTTTCATCTACATATATCTGCTCAACCAGTTCTTGTGCTTTAAAAATATCCTCTTTGCTTAATACCTTACCAATGGTATTGATATCCAAATTACGACGCAGAATTTCTCGCTCTTGATCTGGTTTTGGATAGTCAACAATGAGCTTAAACATGAATCGATCAATCTGTGCTTCTGGTAGGCGATAGGTTCCTTCTTGCTCAATAGGATTTTGCGTGGCGAATACCAAAAATGGTTTATCGAGTGGAAAGGTTTGTGTGCCGATGGTAACCTGCTGTTCCTGCATGGCTTCAAGAAGGGCGGATTGCACCTTTGCTGGTGCTCGGTTGATCTCATCTGCCAAAATAAGGCTGGCAAAAATTGGTCCCCGTTTCGTTTCAAATTCATGGGTTTTGGGATTAAAGACCAAGGTGCCAATCAAATCGGATGGCAGAAGATCTGGGGTAAATTGAATTCGTTGGAAGCTCAAATCCAGTGCTTTAGCGGCAGCTTTAATGATGGTGGTTTTGGCGACACCAGGAACCCCTTCGAGTAGAATATGGCCATTGCACAAAATAGCGAGAACGATGAATTCTGCTACGTTTTCCTGTCCGACAATTATTTTAGCGATTTCAACGTTGAGCGCTTGAAACCGATTACTTTCTTCGTTAATTTTTGCTATAATTCGTGGTGTTGATGTTGCCTGAGTTCTTGGTGCTGATATTGAATCACCCATAGCGTTCCCTTTGCTATCAAGAGTGTGAAATCAATCAATGGTACGAGGTATTCTAGCAATTCCGTTGAGATTTTACAACAAGTTAACCGGTATGAGGGATAAACAATAATGATTGTTTCAGGGAAAGAAATTAGAAAGAGGCTTGGAAATGATATTACTATAGAGCCTTTTGCCGATTCGCAACTCAATCCAAATAGCTATAATTTGCGCCTTCATAATGAGCTGCTTGTCTACACAGAATCGGTTCTTGATATGAAAAAGAAGAACAATATGCAAACGGTGACGATTCCTGAAGAAGGATTGGTTCTTGAACCGGGGAAACTGTATTTGGGTCGTACGGTTGAATATACTAAGACCGATAATTTGGTACCGATGCTTGAAGGGCGTTCTTCACTTGCGCGCCTTGGTCTGTTTATTGAAGTATCAGCCAGTTTGGGCAATGTGGGAACTGCTGGCTACTGGACGCTTGAAATTATGTGTATCCAACCGTTACGCATTTATCCAAACGTAGAAATTTGCCAAATTTTCTATCACACCATTCTCGGCGATTTCGATCGTTACAAGAGTAATAAATACCAGAATAATAAGGGTGTTCAGCCAAGCTTATTCTACAAAGAGTTCAAGAAGAGCGAGTAGTAACGGGGCAGCGTAGACTGGAGACATTATCATGTTTGATGTCATTGCGCTTCACGCGCTTTTTGGTTCTTCCATACCCATAAGTAAATTTCTGTTACGATTTGTCCCTCCTATTTTCTTAACCGGTATACGGATGCTTCTTGCTGGCTTGCTTTTAGTTGGCTTCAATCTATTGCGCAAAAAGAATTTGATGGGGATGTCGCGCCAAGTATGGTGGCAGTATCTGCAGATCATTGTGGTGGGTGTGTATCTGAAATACATCCTGCGCACCTGGGGGCTTGCCTACATGCCAGCAGTTAAAATGGCATTTCTATTAAATATAGCTCCGTTCGTTTCGGCTTATTTTTCCTATCTTGCATTCAAGGAAACGCTAACGCGCAAACAATGGCTAGGGATTTTTGTGGGGATTCTTGGCTCTGTTCCTATTTTGATCACAAGCTCTTCTGCGGAGCTTAAATGGGGAGAGCTCTTTTATATTTCTTGGCCGGAGCTTGCCATTATTGTGGGGGTGTTTGCTCATTCCTATGGTCTTATCGTTTCGCGTACACTAGTCCGTGAGCATGAGCATCCAGTATCATTGACCAATGGCGTACGGATGCTTGGTGGTGGAATTTTAGCTTTGATCACCGCTTTTTTTGTGGAGCCGTTTCATATCAGTGATCCAGAACAGTTTTGGGGATGGCTTGCTATTTTGATTGTGGTGAGCAACATCATTTGCCACAATCTGTATTTGCGCTTGCTCAAACGATATACGGTAACGTTCATCTCATTTACTGATTTTCTAAGCCCGCTCTTTATTGCGCTCTATAGCTGGGCCTTTTTACATGAGGCGATCACCTGGCATTATTTTGCGTCAGGAGCTATCGTTCTTCTTGGGCTATATCTGTTTTACGTGGATGAGCTAAAAGTAATGCCTCATGCAGCATAGATTGGAATCACTCCTTTACCCGTGTTACTTGTTCGTGAGGGGTTTCAGGAAAGATGAATTCCTCGCTTGTGAATTCCTCGCCTGTGGGTTCCAATTCTCTAATGGAAATCATGGGATTTTCGCCAGGCATATGGCCTGTTATTATGTAGGTTTCCGTTTCTCTAGTATAGGGGTTCTGGCGTTGTATTTTGGATCCTTTTGGCCATCTGCGCTTGAATAGTTCGAATGGTATGCGTTTAACAGCGCTTATCGGTTTATCAACGGGGGCCCTGAGTGCCTCTCCGGCCTTATGAGCATAATATGGTACTGTTGTGACTCTCCTAGGGGCGAAATAAGATCCTTCTCCAGATGGCAATTTCCTTTTTTCGGCAAACTCAGCTCCCTTTTGAAGAAGGGTCCCTGCGCCATACATAGTCGCGATTGCTGCTGCGATTGCAATGCTAATATCGCGACCCGCTTTGGCTGCTTCCCATTTTGTGCATTGTAATTTGATGCAACGCTTCAAGCGCTGCACGCTTTCATCAAGCTGTTTCATACTCTTTTCTTTTGCAGTGCGTATTGCTTTGCTGATGCGTTCTTTTTGCATGGCATGCAGTGGCATAGAACTAACCATGATTGTTATTGCTAAGGCGGCAATAAGATAAGCCTTCTTCATAACGCTCCTTTTAGGATTGGATTATATTGGATAATAGTCCCTGTCCTCATCCCCTTGTTCCTTTGCAATAGCCCTAAGTTTTTTTGTGATTGGTTTAACTACTTTGGCAGCAGCTTTCCCTATTTTCTTACCAGGCTTTTGCAATAAGATGCCGGCCCCGGCCAGAGCTTCTTCTGCTTCAGTTGCTTCCCAAGAAAAATCCCTTCTTCTTGCAGGTATCTGTAGTACTGTTCCCGTGCCATACATAGCTGCAATTACTGCAGTGGCTGCGATGGTAACATCACGGGCAGCCTTGAGCGCTTCCCATCTTGTGCATTGCAATTTGATGCAACGCTTGAATCGATCCAGGCTTTCGTCAAGCTGTTTGGTGGCTTTTTCTTTGGCAAAACTTACTTTTTCTTTGACAAACCGCCTTGCTTTGCTGATGCGTCCTTCTCGTGCATGCAATGGCACAGAACTAACCATAATGGTTGCTGCTAAGACGGCAATAATGAGATGAGTCTTCTTCATAATTTTCTTCCCTATAGATTCGGGGTTACAAATTCCTATTTCACCTATAAATTTACCATATTTGAGGGGTTTTTTGCAACAAAATGGAGGGCTTTGCCCATTTGAAAGGCGGTGGGAGGTATCTCAATAACTATGGCGCCCTTACAACGAAAGGCGCCATAATCCAACTTATAGTGCGTTCTATTCCGTTATTTTATTTCGTACTCACCGCTCCCCGTCCGTTTCACCTTTGGTGCTTGATAGCCTGTTTCATCATTCCCTTCAAGCCAGTCTGCTGCTGCGCCTGCAGCTTCTTCTGCAGCTTCAGCTGCTTTCGTTCCAGCTCTAACAAACGGTACTCCAGGTCTTTGAAGTTGGAGTCCAGCTCTATAGGCTGTTCCCGCTCTTTCTCGGCTGATGGAGCCTTTGATAGCCCCCCTCTTAAGACCCGCTCCGATGCCATACATAACCGCAATTACTGCAGCGGCTGTGATTGCAACGTTTCGTGAAAGTTTGAGTGCCTCCCGTCCGGTGCATTTACCACGAATACATGTTCTGAATCTATCGATGCTAGTATTAAAACGTTGCACGGCTTTTTCTTTGA
>JAUUXD010000042.1 GCA_030588705.1 bacterium
GGCTGCACAAGCCCCACCATCGATTGATACACCGCTTGATCACCATGGGGGTGATATTTACCAAGAACTTCACCAACAACACGTACTGATTTGTGATAGGAACGATTATGGAAAAACCCGAGCTGATGCATCGTGTATAAAACACGTCGATGCACCGGTTTGAGGCCATCGCGCACATCAGGAATCGCACGACTAACCACCACAGACATCGCATAATCAAGGAACGATTCTTTAAGTTCATCCTCAATTAAGACCGGCTTCACACCTAATTTATTTTCTTCGGTTTTGGTTATGGGCTCCATAAGATAAGTCCCTCTTTCAAAAGTTCAAAGGTAACGATTCTAGTCATTGAATTGCACCTGTATAGAGTACCCTGAATAGCAAAATAAGACAAGAATTGCCCCCTCATTTAGCCCCAACGCAGCTACATAGACAAAGAAGCACAAAACAGCTACAATATTAGAAATTAAACACGGTGATTCCGAACTATAAAAACTCCTACATACCAGCCGAAAACTATGAACCCGAAAAAAATCGATCTGAGACAGTATACGCCAGACGTAATCAGAAACTTTTCCATTATCGCCCATATCGATCATGGAAAGTCTACCCTTTCTGATCGCCTTTTAGAATACACCGGCACCCTTTCTGATCGCACAAAACGTGCACAGTTCATGGATAAACTGCAGGTGGAACGGGAACGGGGCATCACCGTAAAGGCACAAACAGCCTCCATGTTTTTTGAGCATGAGGGTAAAAAATATCTCCTTAATTTAATCGACACCCCCGGCCATGTTGATTTCAGCTATGAAGTATCGCGTTCGCTGTATGCATGCCAAGGAGCTCTTCTTTTAGTGGATGCCGCCCAAGGAGTACAAGCTCAAACGATGGCAAACTTCTATTTAGCATTCGATCAAGACCTCACAATCATTCCGATCATTAATAAAATTGATCTTCCCACGGCAGACGTAGCTCGTGTGACCCGTGAATTAAGCTCACTTTTCGATTTTAAACCGGATGAAATCGTAGCAGCTTCAGCAAAAACAGGCATTGGCACCAAAGATATTCTGGACGCTATTGTCACCCGCATTCCCGCTCCTTTTGGGACTGATGAGGCACCACTCAAAGCACTCTTATTTGATTCATGGTTTGATGAATATCGTGGCGTGATCTGTTTGATGGCACTCCAAGATGGGGTGATTAAAAAAGGAGATTTGATCAGTTTGGCTCAAGCGGGCACCTCATACGAAGTGTTGGAACTTGGCCTCATGTACCCAGAACCAACACCAATGAAAGCACTGTATGCGGGGCAAGTCGGCTACATCATCACCGGCATGAAAAGCGTCAAGGAAGCGCGTGTTGGTGATACAATTTATCACAAGAAAACACATGTCAAACCGTTCCCTGGATTTAAACCCGCAAAGCCAATGGTGTTTGCTGGTCTCTATCCGGTTGAAAATGAAAACTTTGAGGCGTTTCAAGAAGCCATTGAAAAACTCACACTCAACGATGCGAGTGTTTCGTTTGAGAAAACAACCTCAACAGCTCTTGGACTCGGTTTTCGATGCGGATTCCTTGGGTTACTTCATATGGATGTATTTCGCCAACGACTTGAGCAAGAGTATAATCTAATGGTTATCGCCACTGCGCCAAGTGTACTTTATAAAATAAAACTAAAACACAAAGATGATCTCATTGATATTGAGAGTCCATCAGATTTTCCTGACCCAGGACAAATTGAACAGGTACTTGAGCCGGTTATTGATGGTACGATAATCACCCCCATTAAATATTTGGGCAACATGCTTAAACTGTGCGAAGAAAAACGGGGAGAACAACAGAACATGAGCTATCTTGATGAAACAAGGGTCATTTTAAAATACCGCCTTCCGCTCAACGAAGTGGCTACCGACTTTTATGATCAACTCAAATCATTAAGCTCTGGTTACGCAAGCTTCGATTATGATGAAGCAGGCTATGAACCGGCACCACTCGTGAAAATGGATATACTATTGAATGGCAAATCGGTTGATGCGCTCTCCACGATTGTGCACAAAGATAAGGCATATAATATAGGACGCATACTCGCCGAGCGTCTGAAAAAAACAATTCCGCGACAACTTTTCGAAGTGGTTATTCAAGCCGCCATCGGTGCAAAAATCATTGCACGTGAACGAGTAGCACCACTGCGCAAGGATGTGACTGCAAAATGTTATGGCGGTGATATTACGCGTAAACGCAAACTCCTTGAAAAACAAAAAGAGGGGAAGAAGAAGATGAAACAGGTAGGAAATATTGAGGTACCTCAAGAAGCATTCTTAAGCATTTTAAAGAAATCGTAACTCTCATGGAAACACTATGTTTGAATATCTAAAAAGAAATCGATGGTCCCCCTACGTGGCAGGGATCTGTATCGCACTACTGTATCTGCTCTCGTTTTTTTTCTTAGGAAAAATGTTGGGCTCCACAAAAACATTTGTTCGACTGGCAGCAGCACTGTGGTACTTCATTAACCCCCAGCATCTACAAAGTAATGCCTATTACATGGGCTACTTGCAAAACAGCTACTGGATCAACTGGCAATTTGCACTCGTTATTGGCATCTTTATCGGTTCATATATCGCCAGCAAACTATATGCAAACATTAAAATTGTGGATGTACCATCCATCTGGAAAAACAGTTTTGGACCAAATAAGAAAGTCCGCTACCTCGGTGCATTTTCAGGGGGGGTGATTATTCTCTTTGGAGCTCGACTTGCTGGAGGCTGCACATCAGGGCATGCCCTTGCAGGCGGGATGCAACTAGCAGTATCAGGATGGATTTTTATGATCTGCCTATTTGCCGCCGGCATTCCAACTGCTTATATCATGTATAACCGTAAGGGAAAATAAAATGGAAACTTTACTATTTGCACCTTTTAAAACTATTTTGAGCGGACTTTTTGTTGGCATTGCTTTCGGCTTTTTGCTGCGTAAATCCTATGTTACTCGCTTTGATACCATTGTTAATCAGATGCTTTTGAAAGATTTTACGGTCATGAAAGTTATGCTCACTGCCATCGCATTTGGCAGCATGAGTATTTATACCATTATTTCCTTCTTACCTAGTCATCAGCTCATTATCAGCCCAACACCACTTTTTGCCTCCGCTCTCGGTGGCGGTATTTTTGGTATTGGTATGGCAATTATGGGTTATTGTCCTGGAACAGGAATTGGTGCTCTTGCTGATGGAGCACGTGATATGTGGTTTGGCGTTTTGGGCATGATAGCTGGTGCCGCTCTTTACGCAGAGCTATTCCCTTGGATAACCACACATATTAAATCAGCTTCAGATAATACAACGATTACCGTTCCCTCTCTCTTGGGTAGTTCATCATGGCTTATTATCGGGTTCGCCTTTTTAATGCTTATTCTACTTGCCGTTTTAGATCGCAGGGGAAACAAATAGAAGGCCTTGAGCCATCATCATTTTATGGTAGGGTGGAGAGAATATCACCTACCGTTTTTTAAGGAGTTCGATTTTTATGGAAGAACCGTCTAAAGAGAAAAATGAACGTTCAATTGAAGTATTCTCAGGACACATTTATATATTTCACGCATTCGATGTGGGTGACGATATCAACTTAGAAAAAGTTGCCCAAATGCGAGCCATCAATACCATTCCTCTTTCTCTGCCTAAATATTTCAAAAATTATCATGCCCCGCTTGCTATTGAACTACCGCACCCGAATGAAAGCGCCCGCTGCGTTAGTTGTAAAATCCATAATTTCGGTGCCATATCGTTAACGTACAAAATTCCGTTCACCGATTCATTTGCTAATCTGCGTGAACAGTTTTACGAAATCAATAATCAATACCAAGAGCAGAGTGTTGCGGACGTCAAGCTAGTCTTTAAGAAAATCGAAACGTTTATTACGCAGCCAAAATTCTTCCAAATGCGCTCTTCTTACAACATCATCCAGGTACATCCAGAACCTAAAAGAATAGCTCTCGCCCAATTACAGAAAAAGTTTGGCGCTCTGATTACTTCCACCATGCGCTTGGAAACAGAAACGCTCTCTGAATACCAAAAAAACGAAATGCTCGGTTCTGCCATCGGCTACTATCGAGGAAATATGGTTATCGTGGATACCGATACCACATTCATTTACGATGATGAGTATCAAGACATTCTTGAGTTTGTGGAGTTTGCCAACTTGCAACAACTAGAACTTCATTACTTCGATCGCCTTCTAGATCAAAAGCTCAATGCTATCTATGAAAGTGGCGGATCACAACGGGTTCCACTGTTTGCCTACTTTCCATTCGTTGATACCAAAAGCAACGACCCTGTTGCTATTCTTGGCAAGCTGAAGGTGGACATTTCTGTTATTACCGAGCGATTAGAAGGAAGTATTAAAGTGGCCGGCGATCCCTATTATACAGAAATCCATGATCAACTTAATCAAAAACTCGATCTAAAAAGCTGGCAACAATCGATTGAACGAAAACTGGATATCGTCAAAGATGTACTTCTCGTGTATCAGCACAAAACAGACGTGATACGAGAAAACGTCCTTGAAGTTTTGATTGTGATCTTGATTTTTATTGAGCTGATTATCGGTATTTTACACTACATTAAAGCGTAGTATTACTTGGCCACGCTCACCTTAGCAGGGCGAAGCACCCGATTATTGAGCATATATCCCTTCTCCATCACCGCAACAATGGCACCGGATTCATGCTCATCAGAATCCACCTGCATGAGTGCATCATGATGGGAAGGATCAAAAACCTCGCAAGGAACTTCCTTAATACCAACTGATGTAAGAAACTCCTCAAACGAACCATAGATCATCGCAATCCCCTCCACCCATGATTTCAGTTCCTCCATAATTACTCCCTGCCCTTCGAAGCAAGCGGCGTCAGCCGACGCGATGTAGGGTTTATGCTCCATAGCACGATTAAAGTTATCGACAATACTCAGGAGCTTAAGAAGAAGATCTGCTTGCGCCATTTCACGCCACATCTGCTGTTCTTTTGTGATGCGTCGCTTAAAATTTTCAAGATCCGCGCTCAAGCGCATATACTTTTCCTGCCACTCTTTTACTGTTGCATTGCAGGCATCCAACTCTTTAGAAACAGCCTCATTATCAGCAGAACCTTTATCGGGAGAGATTCCCTTGAGCCGCGCCTCCCTACTTCGCTCTTCGGAACTTCCTCCTTCGCGTAAAGCTTCGGAGGACGCGGTCGAAGGACAAACTTTCGTTTTTGTATCATTCATGTTTTTTGATGTTCCCATAATCGCCATACACCCTATTTCAATGTGGTTACGCTTATCTATGTGTTCTCTCAGTATAACAAACCCTTCAGGCTCGGCAAGATCACCTCTTTCCGCTTGATCCCCTTTCATTTTTGGGCTATTTCTTTTATAACTAGAAATCAAACCTGACGCTGATTGGCAAAAAAGGATCTTGTATGAATCGATGTATTCGCTTCCTGTGTGGCATAGTTCTTGTTACCGCCACCACACTCTACACCTACGATAACGCTCACTTCTATCGCGCCACCAACCTGTTTTTTGAGCCTCGTATCGACCGCAACTACCTCACCACCTTCGATGCTTTCTTTCAAATGGGCGCCACGTCTGAATCATGGAATAAAAATCATCACAAAGTCCCGCTTTTTGATCTCTCTGGCACAAATAATATGCACGAACTTGGCGTGGGAGTACCCGGTAAGGATTTAAGTAATCCGCTCGATATGATCCTCACACAGCTATCGCTCACCCCCTCACGATGCTCCACATCCACTGATTCTTGCAAATGCATATCTGAATTTGCCACCTACTCCATTGATGCAGAGTTCAGCACGATAGAGGGAGTCCTCTCAATAATACAAAACTGGAAGAAGGGTTTCTTTTTCCAACTACATATGCCATTCAGGCGATTAAAAGTCAGCAACATTAAATTCTGCGATATTTCTCCAACTGATAATCTTTGCCCAAACATCAACACTCCTATTTGGCAAACATTTAAAGAGAACTTTGATGCAATCTTAACCCGCTATCATTTAAGCCGTGACTGCTATACCGACACGACCATTGGTGATTTCACCGCTCTTATTGGCTGGACCCACTCATTTCAACAAACAGAACTGCTAGATTATGTAGATACCACCATGAAAGTGGGCATCTTGATTCCATCGGGAGATGAAAAAAATGAAGACCAAATCTTTTCAGTTGCTTCCGGATACAATAAACATATTGGTGCAAATATTCAGGCCGATTTTTCATTCGGCGCCTTCGATTGGTTTACGCTCGGCGCTCATTTTGATGTGACCATTTTTGCCGATAAAACGCGCTGCATCCGTATGAAAACAGGGCCAGAACAAAGCGGCATCATTAAACTTGCCAAGGCCGAAGCTAAGGAAGAAGAAGGAACCTTATGGCACGCCGGCACCTACCTGAAGGCTGATCATGTGCTACGCGGATTATCACTCCTTTTTGGCTATAGCTATGCAAGCAAAAATCGTAACTATCTCACCCCATGCGATACTGATAAATATCCTCCCTCCACCGTAAACACCGATGAAATGCTTTTTGAATGGAAAATGCATACCATACATCTCTGGCTTGAATATGATTTTGCGAAAGAAAACTCAATGTTTGGGCCACGCATCAGCTTCTTCTATAATCGCCCAGTTGGCGGCAAACGGGTATTTACCACCGATATGTTTGGCGGCAATTTTGGCCTTGATATCGCGTGGGATTTATAACATACCAAGTAAAAAAGGACGAGGTAATGAAATACACCGCTCTATGCTCCCTTGCACTGATTGGCTGCGTAGCTTCTTTAGAAAGCGCTATTATTGTACAAGTTATGCAAGAAAACTCCCCTCCTTCACCTAATGGATTCAAAACAGATATCACCACCACCTGTTACGATAAAAAAATAGGAACGTTTTTCGTAGGTCTTGAATCGGGAACCGACGCGTACACCATCTCAAAAGCAAACCGCCCCACCTTCACGACCACCCCAAAATTTTCGAGCGTCCTTGCTGAAGAAAGCAACCTGACAGAATCTACAATCGAATTTCTCGTTTGCGCACCCCAAACAAACACTCGTACCGCACTCGTTGCCGTTCCGCAAGGAGATAGTGCAAAAACCACCAACATGGTAACCGCACTCCTGAGTAATGGGGCAGCAGAAATAACCTCAGCCGCATTAAATGATGCCAGCGGTACTGCTGCTTCAGCCGGCATTGTACAAGTGGAAGCAAATAGTAACTCAATCTTTGCATTCTTAAAACCGGAAAGCGATGAGTTCGGCGATGATAATACCGGCATCGCTCTTGTTGGCCTGGGCGCAACTGATACCACCATCACGCTTGATGAAAAAGATGCAACAACGGGCATAGATGGAAATAAAGCAGTGGAGCTCCAAAAAGCATCCACCGAGTTAAAAGGAACAAGCGGCGGCCTCGATGTTATCGTCACCGGTACACAAGCTGCACTCTATTGGGATGATACGCTTGAGCGCCTTTTTATT
>JAUUXD010000034.1 GCA_030588705.1 bacterium
TAGGCTGGGCGCACGGGGATCAGGAGATTTTCTCTCGCCAGGAGCTGATCGATTTCTTTACGCTCGATGCCGTGGGTAAAAAGGGAGCGATCTTCGATCTGCAGAAATTGAATTGGCTGAATGGGGTTTATATTCGTGAACGCTCTGCCCAATCATTACTCTCTTATATTGAGCGAGAGATCGATCCTGCATTTTCTAAACAACTTTCCGGATGGAACAGTGATATGGTTCTTCACGCAATTGAGCTGTATAAAGGGCGCGTTTTTACTATTCAAGAATTAATTCAGGAAGTTACCTTGTTATACAATGGTCCCGCAGCATATGATGAAGCGGATACGTGCAAGTGGATCACGGAACAAACGGGTGAACATCTCAATCAACTACTGCACACATTGGAAGCGATTTCTCAGTTCAATACTGATGCATTATCGAAACAGATCAAAGAGTTGGCGAAGAAACTTGAGCTGAAATTTGCTTACCTTGCTCAACCGATTCGAATTGCGCTGATTGGAAAGGGTTCTGGCCCTGGTGTTTTTGACATGCTTGCCCAGATCGAAAAAAAAGAGAGTTTGGATCGCATTGCCGCGCTGCGTGATCGCGTATAGCTTTCTCGTGATGTGGGCGTAAAAAAAGGAATAGTTATGAAAGTGGCGATGGTGTTTCCTGGCTTTAACAGCCAGTTCGTTGGTATGGGGAAGGAGCTTTATGATGAGCATCGTATTATCCAAGAATATTTTGAGCAAGCATCTAGCTGCCTTGATATTAATTTTATAAAGCTTTGCTTTGCCTCATCCGATGCCGAAATTTCAACTATTCGCCATGCATATACCTCTCTTTTTTTGGTGAGTTCCTCTATTGCAGCGTTGGTAAAACAGGAAGGTATTGTGTTCGATGTGGTAGCAGGATACAACCAGGGGGATTACGCAGCACTATTCGCAGCAGATGGTATAGGGTTGGCCGATGGGCTGTATTTGCTCAATAAATATGCAGTTTTCTATCAGAAACTATTAGATGAGAGAGAGTTTTCGGCAATCTCGATTCGGGGATTGGATGCAAAGCAGGTGGAGGATATTTGCTTTAAAGCGGGTGCTAATCAAGAGAGCAAAGTGTTTGTGGCAATCTATGAAACGGAAACAAAACAGGTGGTTGTAGGTGATACTGATGCAGTGGAGCGAGTGCGAGATCTTATTGTTGAACTGTACAATGACAAGAAAATAGATATTTCTGGTGCTAATTTGGCAGTAGGCCTTCATTCGCCGCTTATGGATCCGGTCATTGATCAGTTTGAAATATATTTGGAGAAAGTAGATTTTCATGATCTCTCTGTTCCCATGATTGAATCGGTGAATGGAACCATTATTGAGCAGGGCAAGCGGGTGCGGGAGCATGTTATATCTCGTATTAATTCTCCGGTGGTTTGGACGAGAGTGATGCAGCAATTATCTCAATATGATGCTATTATAGAGGTAGGCCCTGGTAGCGTATTAACTAAAATGCTTTGCAAACAATATCCAGATAAGATGGTATTTACGATTAATAAACAGGCGGATCTGGATGCGCTCAAGAAGGCTTTAGGGAAAGAACAAACTGAACAATCATAAGGTATTGAACATGGCAGAATTTGAAAAACAGAACACGCAAGATAAAGTAGCTCGCATTATTGCAGAAAAACTATCCATTGATGCATCAACGATTACATTAGATTCAACGCTCCAAGAGCTTGGCGCCGATTCGCTCGATTTGGTAGAAATTATCATGAAGCTCGAAGAGCAGTTTGGCATTGAGGTTGATGATGCTAAAGCGGAGACGCTCAAGAATGTGAATGACGTTGTTGAATATGTGCATTCAATGCGAAGCAAATAGCTAAAAAAAAGGCCCGGAATAAATCCGGGCCTTTTTTTAAAGCAATAATGCTTTTAATTTTCCGCTTAGAACCGTTTGAACGGTCGTCTTTCGCCACGATCTGTACGTGGCTTTGCGAAATCAACTTTGAGGGGACGTCCCAAGAAATCCTGACCATCTAGAGCTTCTTTAGCTTTGCTAGCTTCTTCAACTGATGAGAATTCCACGAAACCGAAACCTTTACCTTCAAGCACAATAACATCGGTAACTGTACCAAATGGTGCGGTTACTTCTCGGACTTGGTCCTTAGTTGCTGAATGATTGAGGTTCCCCAAAAATAGCTTTTTGTTTTCCAAAAGCGTTCCTTGTATGAGTATAAAAATCGTGAGTGGCATCACTGCGATCCACTCTTATCCCCTACTATATCAGCTTTTTTGGGGTTTGTCACCTGCGATCTTCATTTTCTCTATCTGGCCTGTCCGCCGAAGCTTTGAGATCTTCCCGCCCACTTTTGATGGCAGCCACTCCCAGGGGAATGAAAAAGAAGGGGCTAGCCAGATAAAAGCCCCCTGATACGTTTTGTATGGTAGCCCGGTAACGCATTACCGCTTCTGCTTTCCCTCGGAATTTCTCGGTTCTTTTGGCGAGTCTGGGCATCAGAGTCTCGAACAAATCGCCAGCCGTATCAACTGCATCACTACTCTTGGACAATGTGTAACCAAGAATCAGGTGGCATCCTCCCATAATAGGGCTGGCAGTTCCCATGAGCACCGCGGTGATGCCATGGCCTATTTTAACGTATGCACGTGCTTTTTTAGATAGGGTGAGTGCTTGGATAGAGGTGGAGCTGATCATGGATATTATGAAGAGCAATATCAGTTTTTTCATACTAATCCTTCTGCTTGGAGGGTTCGTTTCGGGTTCACTGATGTGCAGCCTAGCAGATTTTCTTCAGACATGAAAAAGGCCCGGAGCAATCCGGGCCTTAGATCTTATGCTACTTGCAAGTAACTAGGCTTGTGCCTGTTCTTTCTCTAGTCGCTTTGCTTTTAACTTATCCGATAGTTCCTTTAGCCTTGCTCGAATTCTTTTGATCCTTTTCAAGCTATCCAGGCCTTCTTTAATATTGATGATGCCATGGATTAAGGACATTACTCCTATACCTCTTGCGGCGCTTTTAGAGTGCTTTGCAAAGAAAGATGCCCCGATTAAACTAGTTTCTAGGCAAGCCGCTTTATAAGCATAATCTGCTTTAATATCACCATATTTTTCCTCTGGAAGAGCTTTAATATCTTCGAGGCTGGTTCCTTGATTATTCCCTAAAACGGCAAAAGCCCGTTCCTTTCTTGGAAAAAAAACAAAGCCGTGATAAAAGTTTAGTGCACTAGATGCAACTTCGAGCACTCCTGCGCCTACTTGTATTGCTGGCAAAATGTATTTACGCTTGCCTATTAGGTCAGCAGTATCTTTTGGGCTCTCTTTGGCAGCCTGTATATTCATGCCACTAAGCCCGATTATTGCAGCGAGTGTAAGTGATAATAGCTTCTTCATAATGATATCACCAGGTTTATCTATATTCGTGATTATATCCCTAGTATAGCAGGTTTTCGGGCATTGTCATCAGCCCCACAGGGGGCTTCGATCGCGTGAATTGAAGTTATGGGAGGGTGATTTGGGGGCTTATTTCTTGTGCCTTCTGGCTTCTCTGAGGTTTCGAAAGCCGCTTTCCATGAGGGCGATTCCTAGGGTGAGCGAGCTGAGACCACCCCCTAGTTCAAACCCAGATTCTCTTATTTCAGCAGAAGTTGAGGCGGGGGGATTCTTATACTGTTTTCTGAGCTTAAAGCTCCCATCTGCAGTAAAGCCGCATCCAGGAATAAGAAGGAATGCTCCAAGCACAATTTTTCCTGCCTCCCATGCGCGATCTATGCTTCCCCTCACGCCGGTGGGGGGTGTATCAGTAGCTTGTAGAGATATGCTGCCTAGCATGATGGCGATGGCTATGGCGGCTAATTTTTTCATACTAATTCCTCGTTATAATCCACATATAATGATACTAGGGTCGCAGGATAGCAGATTGGAAGCAGAAGTCACCACATAGAATTCACTTTAGGAGAAGGCGATGCCGCCCTTGAGCCAGAATGCCCATTGCGAAAGGGTGTTTCGGTTGGGTTTTTCTGTGTTGCTTGTGTTGATCCCCTCGAATTCTACGGAAGTCCCTAGGCCAAGATAGGGAACCCAGCCTTCGCCAAGGCTTCGGCGGGCATGGTCATATGAATCGGTTTCGTCGTTTTGCCAGCCATAGCCGATATGAGCAAATAGTTTATGCGTGAGGACCATTGGTGAAGCGGCTGAGCGCAGATCAAGATCGCTGGTGGAGATAAAGACTGGTGAGTTGGCATCCACCACGGCTGCTTGCTCAGAAAATACGTTGCCATGGAGGGTGGCGGTACTTTGCGTGAGAGGGCTCAGCTCTCCTACGCCCGTTACCACATCTTGAATTCCTTTAAGTGCGTATGTGCGATCGGCAATGCATTCGCGCAGGGCGATTCGTTCTTTGCTGCGAATCCATGCATTGTAGCCGGCATCAAAGACAAATCCTTTGTAGGTGTAGCCAAACATAGCAAGCAGTTCAAACTGGATATCAACCGACACCTTGCAACACAAGCTGGTTTTATTAATGGCTGGTATCAGTTTGCCGGTGTAGTTTTCATCAGTATCAAACTCTTTAAGCAGAATGTAGCGGCTGCCAAATCCGTTGGCGCAAAAATCAAACGAGCGCGTTTGTCGTGCTTTGAATAGGTGCGTGAAGTTCGCATCAGCAAAGAAGGAAAGTTCCTGCTCGCCATCTGCTTCCCATATAAGGACGCGGCCAGAAAATCCGAGGCCTAGTTCCCAATGTTTTCCATTGCCTACAACTGGCTCAAAAAGAACGATGCTTTTGGGGCGATTGCCGGTTGGTGCGGCCACGCGCAGATTCAGGCCGGCGTATCCATGCTCACGGGAAACAATATCGTAGCCGAGAATAATCAAAAGATCAGAAAGTCCCCATTTGGATTGTGAACCACAGACCTTGCCGAAAGCCATTTTTTCAGTCATTTGCCCGAAGGTATGCGTTCCTTTGAGTGCGCTAACGAATGATCCAAGGATGGGAGTAATAGCAGCAGTAGCCATGTAGCTGGCGGGGAATGTGGTATTTGCTCCATTATCAGCAATGGCTTCTTCCATCTTGAAATTCCATTTGGTCCAAACTGCGGGTGCGTGGATAGCGAGGTATAATCCTTTGATCCATTGATCAAAGCCGAAGTATCCGCTAAACGTGAACAGAATATTTTTAATTTCTGGTTTTAACGTTACTTCACTTTGAAATGCTGGCGATAGGCCAAAGTAATCAGCAAGAATCGCATTTTCATTTCTATTGGTTGCTTGGCTTCCGGAAACAAACAGTTTGTTTGTGCCAAATAATGCCTGCGCAATTCGATTGGAACGGAAGGACGTTTTGAATTCCGGAGTGATTTGTGTGGTGATATACCAGCTTTTATGATCGTAGCGATGAATGTAGGGATGCCAGCCAACTTGGTAGCGCACGGCATCAACGCTTTGCGAGCGTGGGCTAAAGAAGGAGACTCCTTGTAGGATTTCATTTTCCATTGCATGCATGCGCGAGAAACTGAGCAGAACTAAGATGAGAGTAATCAATTTTTTCATGGGAAACTCCTTTGCAAAACCTAGTCGCATTATATGTATTTATGAAGTACGGAGGCAATGATTTGTTTATTAAAAGGCGACGCCGCCTTTTAACCATATGATCCAAGAAGAAAGTGCCGTATTCACTGATTCAGGTTCTTGAAGGCAAATGGCGGTGGGGCAGTATGCCTGCGGGCCAAATGAAATTTCTGCTCCAAACCCTACATAAGGTAGGCATGATTTTATGGTAAGTGTGCGGGTGTAATGGGAAAATATTTTATGTGCAATGCTTTTTGTGCGCGCGCTTTCAATATCGATATCATCGGTGGTGAGTAGAATTGGTTGAATAGAGGTATTGATTTGATTACTGCCGCCCGGTTCAGTGAGCAAAGAAACAAAGCTTCCGTTATCATCACTATCTGAAACGGCGAGCGCAGGATTATCGATAGCAGGATTTTGTTTGCCGATTGCAACCTGTGTGGCAGTGACTGCTCCTGATCGAGGAAAATTTTTGCCGGCACGAATCGTTGCCGCACTTTGCGTTGCTGAAAGGGCAACCGATTGTTGACCAGCATCATCTTCAAATCCAAAAACCTGTGCATCACCTTTGAGCGCCCACTGCTCCGTATCAAACGGGGTGAGGCCCCGTATGGTGATGCAATCGCTGCTTTTCCCCCAAAAACCGTACCCAAATCCCCAACTGTTTTGTGTGTCACTAAAATTTAAAAGGAGTGCCAAATCTGCTTGAATCCCTACCGATACAGTAATGGGCAGGGTGGTGAGGTTGGCAACGGTTGTCAGCTCTTTTTGATACTGGAAGGTGGGGATAATGTTCTCTCCATCAATGATACCCCGTAGATTATCGGTGATGGGAGATCCCATGCGTTGCGCAAGCATGTAGCGGCTATTGTGTCCGGTACACAGATCAAATGATCGGCACTGCGTGCTCGCAAATAGATGGGTAATGTTCAGATCAAGATAGAGGCCTGCATGTGATTCGGTATCTTCGTCTTGCCACAACAGCACATGCGACGATATGCCGCCGCCTAGCTCCCAATGATGTCCATTGCCTACAATCGGCTCAAAGAGAAGGTTGCCAGTGGGGCGGTTACCGGTGGGAGCAAGCATGCGCAGATTAATACCGAGATGATATTTTTTCTTTTGAAGAATGTTCCAGCCGAGCGCAATGTGAATGTCGGCAATCTTGGTGAGTCGTTCTTTTTGATCGCTCATGCGTGCATGTTCAAGTCGATTGAATCTAACTCCGGCTGCCCGTGGTGTGTTGTGGCCGGTAATAAATTGAATGAAGCCATCCATAAGCTGTGAGCGGGGAACTCCTTCCGCATTAACATATCCAGGCTCGTATGCTTGTGACCCGGTGGAAAGGAGTGTTTCACACATTCCGAGCCGCCAGCGGGTGCTCACGATGGGTGCATGGGCGCGCAGATAGAGGCCAGGAATATGTTTGGCGAGCCCCATAAACATATCCACATCAATGAGCACATTGCTAATTTCTGGGCAGAAGGATATATAGCTTGAAAAATCAGTAGGTAGGCCAAAGTAATCGGCAAGCCAATGCGCATCAAACCGTTCTGCGCGGCTTCCTGCCACGGTGAACGTATTTTTATAATCAAGCATGGAATCACCAAAGAAACATTGCACGATTCGTTCTGGGCGGAATGAAAGCTGATACGTGGGGTTAATAGAAAAGACGCCATACGTTGCGGCATCCTCCTCCGTGTTAATGAAGTTTTCCCAGCCAGCAAGTTCTCGCGCAGCATCCTTGGCAGCTGATTGTGGAATGATGATGGTGGTCACCCGTTTATCTGCGTGAAGCATGAATGGAAGTAATGCACCGAGCAGGATAATGCGATGTACGCTTCTCATTACAAAGCCTCATTAAAAGGTCACGCCACCTTTGCACCATATGGCCCATTGTGAAAGGGAGCATCGAATACAGGTATCGCAATTAGTGGAGCAGCTTGTTTGGCCGTTACCATGATGACCAAACTCTACTTGGCCACCAACACCGAGATACGGAATCCAGTCATCACGTTCGTCCCAGGTGTAGCTCACGTGCGTGAATACCTTGCTGGATAGTGCATTTGTTTCTCGTTCGCACGCATCAATATCAGTAGTTTTCAAAAAGACCGGATCAATAGATGTTTTAATAGAGATTGATGCCGTGTGTGGTTCTGCACTTAGCGGATGGCTTGCGATTGCATTAGCTGCATCGCCGGTGGCATCACGGGGATGATCAATATTTGGATTCAGGATTGCTTGGGCAACGGTATTGGGTGCAACGAAATTAGTACCGCTATAGATGGTTGCGGTGCTTTGTGTAGCTGAGAGGGGAATAGCTCCCACGAGTGCCCCTGCGCCTGTTGCGCCTCGATCAAAACCATATACATGTGCATCACCTTTGAGTGCCCATTGGGTGTTATTAGCAAATGGATTGAGGCTATGCAGTTTCAGTTCCTCGCAGGTGCGTCCCCAGAAATTGTATCCAAGATCCCAGCTGAATTTATTGCAGACAAACGTTAAGCACGCAGTAACCTCTGCTTGGAGGGAAATTTTTGAATCCACGCTTACATGCGAAAGATTTGCGACCGGGAGAAATTCATGTTTGAACTGCGCAGATGGTGCGGTGCTATTTCCTTGCAGATTATCTGAAATAGGGGTACCCATTTTTTCGACGAGCATGTAGCGGCTGAACGGTTTGTTTTTCAGATCCAATGTTCGTTTCTGGCGTCCTTTAAAAAGATGAGTAAGTTGTGCATCTCCAAACAAAATAAGTTGTGTGTCTTCATCACCAGATTGCCACAGGCCCACGCTTCCAGTAAACCCTGCACCAACTTCCCAATGATGGCTGTTCCCCACGATAGGCTCAAAGAGATAGATGCCTTCTGGGCGTGTGCCAGTTGGTGCGTTCAAAAGCCCTTGGAATGCCACCTGGTATCGATCTTCACGCACAAAATTGTATCCTACAGCAACACGCAGATCAGCAATACGGGTGCGATTCAATCGATCGCAACTCATTTTTGCTTTTTGTAGCGGCTGGAAGATCACGGTGGAATCGGTGCCGGCCACCGTTTGGGCAATAGGGCCTACGAGGTTACCGTTTGCGTATTCCTTAAAATTATTGAGCATGTCGTTGCGCTGCATTGTGTCGGGCGTGAAATAGCCGGGATCATACGTATTGGTTCCCTTTGCATCAATTGTTTCGCACATGTTTAGATCCCAACGGGAATGGACAAGGGGTGCATAGACGGTGAAATATAAACCGGGTGTCCATTCATCTAAACCAAGATAGAAATTGAGATCGAGCGTAACATTATCAATGACCGGCTTGAATGAGACTTTGCTTTTGAAATCGGTGGGTAAGTAGAAATAGTCGGCGAGCCAATCTTGCGCGCCTCGATCAGTTACACG
>JAUUXD010000008.1 GCA_030588705.1 bacterium
ATTGCTACAGTTCCATGAGGGAAGGGCAGAGGTTAATTGCATTATTATCCTTCAAATCGTAATACGTGGGCGATGGTAATTGATTTTGCCCGTTGTGCGGCAAACCACGTTGCCAGTATGGTAATAAGGAGTACCACCACAAAGACCATTACGACAATGCTCCATTCCATATGAGCAGGTAGATGGGAGACGTAATAGACGTGCGGCAGTTCTATAAACGGGTATCGCTCTAAAAGAACGCTTGCAATGCAGGCGCACAGAATGCCAAGTAGTGCAGCAACTCCTGCAACGCTCATTCCTATGATCATAAAAATGGCAGTAATGGTTTGTGGGGCGATTCCCATGGCGCGTAACATTGCAATATCAGCACGCTTTTGCGAGATGAGCATGGAGATGAGCGAGATAATATTCATGGCAGCGATCAGGGTGATTAAAAGCAGAATGAAAAACATGGTATATTTCTCGAGAGCTAATGCTGAGACAAGTGCCGGATAAAGCTCTTGCCAGCTGTATACGTCAAGTGCAAGCCGTTGCCGAAGGCGTGCAATAGTTTGGGGAATATCAGTGTGCTGAGCAAACGAAAGGCCGATCTGCGTAATGCCTTGGTCGGGAAATAGGGTATCGAAAAACGGAGCAGAACAAAAAATAAGACTGGAATCAAACTCATCAATACCAGTATCAAATATGCCGCCTACTATTGCCCGTTCACGGTGAATAGAAAGCTTGTTTTTACCATCAGTTTGTTCAAGATACAAAAGCGGCATTATATCATTCATTCCAACGTCAAGCTGCTGTGCTAACGATTTTCCTAGTACGATATGCTCACTATGCAGGGCATCGTTGAAGGATTGGCCTTTGAGTATCTTGCTATCGATAGCACTCACTGCCGCTTCTTGTGAAGGGTTCACTCCTTTCAGTATTGCCACGGAGGGAGTATGCTCTTCTTCGTTATCTTTGCTTTGTAAAATAACATGGCCGATTGATTGAGGGCTTATCGCACTGATTTCTAGAAACTCTTTTTTTATAAGCGTTTCTATTGCGTACACATTAAGTGGAGAACCGGAAGAATAGATGGTGGCTTGTGGATGAATGTTTTGCATTTTGGTGTGCACACTTTTTTCAAAACCATTCATAATAGCGGTAGTAAGGGCCAATGAAAAGGTGCCAATAAAGATACTTAAGGCAGTGATGATTACCATCGTGGATAATGAGTGTTCGTATCTGTTTTTTAATAAATAGCGAGTAGCGATAAATAAGCTTACTGATTTCATGGAATTCTCTTTCTTATTTTTATTCCCCCGTCCTGAGTGCCGAGCGTAGTAAGGCGTGTATCGAAGGGTTGTAATGTATGGCGCTTTTTTCTAGGCTACTACTATCGATTATTAATTGTACAAAATGAGGCACTATATGAAAAGAATGATACACGTTTATGTTGCTGTCGTCATGCTCGTTATGTTACCAGGATGCGGACGTCTTATTGATTGGGGCAAAAGCAATTTCAATCAGGGTGAGCAAGTAGATAATTATCGTTGCGATATAAAGCCGTATATTCGTTCTGTTACTATTTATGATCAATTTACTACTCGTGCTACGTTTGATGTATTGTGGCTTTCTGATGAGGTGCGTTTGGCCTATGTGGATCTGCATGTTTCTCGCCAAGGGAAGGATGAGAATCGAAAGAATGCGTTATTGCGTAGACAGCTTGAAGAGAATAATCATTACCTTTCCTTTTATGTTTTAAGTTTGCATGACGTGAAGCTGGGTGATCCAGAGTCAGAATGGTCATTATTTTTGCAGGTTAATGAGGAATTTTATCAACCAATGGAGATTAAAGAGATTGAACTTCCTTATGAATATCAGATCTTCTTTGGCAAATTGTGGAATCGATTCAGAATGCCTTACTTAGTACGATTTAGTGCAAACGATGCTGACGATGTACCACTCATTACCGCCCAAACAGAGACTATTGAGCTGCATATGCGATCTGCTAATAAAGAGAATGCGTTTGTATGGCAATTGCACAGCGATAAGCCAGAGGTGCAAATCAAAGAGTGTCAGGTTGAAAAGCAGGAGGTAATTACGCGAAGCCGAAGAAGAAAACCGTATCGTAAAGCTTCGGCGGACAGGCCGCGTACCCCTCGCAAAAAACGAAAAAAAAGGTCTTCCACCTTCGCCAAGGCTACGGCGGACAGGGCCAAACCTAAACCCGAACCAGAACGCGCTTCTCGCAAGAAGCGCAAAGGAAAGCGATCCTCCTACGCCAAGGCTACGGCGGACAGGTCATGAAGATTGCCATAGGGGCAGATCATCACGGCTTGGTGGGCAAAGAGTTCATCAAGGAGCAGATTACAGACGTTGAGTGGCTTGACGTGGGTACGCTCAATGAGGAACGAACCGATTATCCAATTTTTGCCAAAAAAGTGAGCGAAGCGTTGCTGAGTGGCCAGGTGCAGCAGGGTGTCCTTCTCTGTGGCACCGGTGTGGGTATGGCGATTGCTGCCAATAGATTTCCAAAGATTTACGCAGGCCTTGCGTGGAATGAAGAGATTGCGCGATCAGCAAAAGAGGACGATAACGTGAATGTGCTTGTGCTTCCAGCAGATTATCTATCGAATGATCAGATGGTGACTATGGTAAAAGCGTGGCGGGATGCCCAGTTCAATGAAGGGCGGTATGCAAAGCGGATTGCGATGATTGATGATTAATAAGAAAGCCCCCGGGAATGCCGGGGGCTTTTAATTTACTTCGTTTCTTCTTACTTTAGAACCTCAGCCACTTGATCTCGATCAAGCGTTTTATGTTCAAGCAATGCATCGGAGAGGCGCTTCAAGGAATCCTTATTCTTTGCAAGGAGTTCTTTTACCTCTTGCTTGCATTGTTCAATAAGGGCCAATGCTTGGTTGTATTTTTCGATTTGGATATGTTTTGGCATTGTCTTAACATCATATCCTTCGAATGCAATCGATTTTGCAAGTGTTAGTGCATTATGCCTATCTGCTTCTGCATGGCAGCTATAGCTACATGAGCCGAGCAGGAGTTCTTCAGCAATGAATCCAGCAAGGTACATTTTACACAGCTTACGTTTTGTGGCCTGAGAATTCATACTAATCGAATCATGTGCATGGCAGGTAAACACCTTGCCATACTCAAACCGTTGTTGTTCTTCCTTATCAGGATTGTTCATCAAGTGCGTACCCATGAACTCTTCTTTCAACTCAGTCATCACCTGCTTAATCGTTACCTTGGCAAGCTGAACGCTGTTATCCATGAGATGCAATGCGAGTGCTTGTCCGGCAAAGTGAGCGGTAAGAATATCAAGTTCATGTTGTGGAATATTCTTCGTGTAGTTCGGAATGATATGGTAGATATCCTCATCGAGCGCTTCGTCAAGGATTGCTTGGCTGAGCACTACGCCGCGCAGGCGTGCCTTGATGATGGCATTCTTAATAAGCATATTCAGCGCTTCGTATGATTTGCTTTCGGTGTATTTCGCTAATTTTGCTACATCGAGTCCGTCCGCACTGAGTGAAAGCTCTGTCAGTTTGGTTTTGATAAATATCAGTCGATCTTCGTAGTTTGGATACTCAAAGCGAAGCTCTTTTCCAAAACGGCCTGGTTGGCGCAATGCCACGTCAAGCGTTTCAGGACGGTTGGTTGCGGCAATCACAATAACCTGCTTCTTTGAATCCTTGCTACTAACCGCATCACCCATTGCCGTTAAAAATTCACTCAACGTTTTATTAGCACCAGTACGCTGCAAGTAGAGCAGATCGATCTCATCGATAAAGACGATGCATGGTGCGGATTGTTTTACGAGCCCGAGCCAGTATTCGATCCCTTTGGTTTGGATCATGAGCGCATCGAGGTGATACATCTTATATTTGCCAGATTGGCCAGTGGATTCGAGCATATCGTTAATTTCACCCAACAGAGCATTTACGCAGAAGGTTTTACCCGTACGCGTATCACCGATAAGCAAAATCCCTCGTGGCGGAGTTAATCCAAGGCGATCAGCAGATTCTGGATCTTTGAGATAATCCACTAAATGTTGCAGATATCGCTTGATGTCATGTTGACCAAAAATATCAGAGAATCGAACCTGTTCTGCCTTTTCGGCAGCACGTTCCGCTTCTTTGTGATATACACCACCTTTGAGCTTGTTCTTAAGAATGGTCATCTGTTTTTTGATTTTTGGGTAAAAGAGATCTCGTTCGTTGTAGAGGTGAGCCAGTACATAGGTAGTCAGTGCCGGTCCAATTGGCGACAAATTACGCAACCACGTTGTGCCAAAGTGGTCAGCCTTACTAATATACCCAGCAGGTTTTCCATCCTTTGTTAGGGGAAGTTTTGTTGAATGAGGCAAGGAAGATCTTTTTAGAAAAGATGTTCTTCCGGAGCGCTTCATTCTTCGCTGGCGGGGTGGGTTTGAAGGCATATATTGGCTAGCGTCTGGTGGGATCATATGTGATCCCCATACGGTATTGTACAATGGTTCTCCAACTATTGGCTCCCATTGCTTTCTAAATGAGTTATGATCGAGATGCCACCACATGTAATTTGCAAGAAACACTGCGCCTGCTGCTAGCAACGTTCTCTGTACAATAGAGTGTTTCTGACATGGCGTTACTATATGATTATCCACCGCTCGAAACAGATGGTTATACCACCGAAGCCCTTGGGCCCTTTTTTCAAGCTGTTCTAATTTTTTGTTGTTGTTAATGAATTGCTGAGCAATATCTTTTGGCTCAAGAGAAGCTGATCTCGTGGTCATTGATTTGATGATAATGGCTTCTATATCGTAGGAATCGATATCTTTAAAGTTGGTTCTCAATGCCTCGCTCAGATGATCAATAACATCTTTATTCAAGATTATTAGTTGTGTTGCTATCGCCTGAGTATCGGTATCGGTAAATTTCCTTTTTTCGTAATTTTCTAAAGCTTTATCAACGCTTGTAAAGTAGGCAACAGCTTTTTCTTGGGTTTCCGAGCTGAGCTTCCCATTTTTCTTGATAATAGGCGCAATAGAGGTTAAACAAACACGAATTTTTGTAAGCTGCTTCTGGCTTTCCCCGATCAATTTATCGCTATCGGTGACCACGGCATAGTTATACCGCTGTGGCTTAGCAGAAGCGATTGGACTGATGGTTGAAAGGGTGATGGTGGCTCCAATGGCCAAGAGTAGTTTTCTATTATAAAACATGCGTACCTCCCTGTTTTGATTATTCCATTTTTATGTAACACTAACTGTACAGGTAAATTGACTATTTGTCCACAGGGTAGGGGCCTATTTGTGGCTATTATAAAGGATTATTATGAGTTCAAAGATGGTGAAGTATAGTGCTGTTTTCCTACTGATTAGTGCTCTGGGTGGATGCTTTGGGTCAAAATCGGCCAACTTGCATGCTCAGATGGATATGCAGCGGCTGGAGGGGAAAACCAACCTTATGCCGGTAGCAGTCATTGGATCGGGTCCAGCAGGCCTTATGGCGGCTATTTACTGTGCTCGAGGGGGTAAGGATACCTTTGTGATTGAGGGAAATAAGCCGGGCGGCCTTCTCATGGATACTACTGAGGTGGAAAATTGGCCAGGAAAAACGAGTATTAAAGGGCCTGAAATCATCGAGAATCTGCGGGCTCAGGCTATTCACCAAGGGGTGAAATTTGTGGCTGATGCGGTTGAACGGATTGACCGATCTAGCTGGCCTTATGCGATCCACACTGAAAATGGTAACCAGTTCCATGCCCTCAGCATCATTATTGCTACAGGCGCTTCTCCTCGAAAACTAGGTGTTTCTGGAGAGGAACTGTATTGGGGAGGAGGGGTAACTTCCTGTGCTGTGTGCGATGCTCCCTTCTATAAAGGGGAAGAGGTGGTGGTTGTCGGTGGTGGTGATTCAGCCGTTGAGGAGGCAATTCAGCTGGCCGCGTATGCGAAAAAAATTACCATATTGGTTCGAAAAGATCGCATGAGAGCTGCTGCCGGCATGCAAGCTCGCCTAAAGGGGTATGATCAGATCCAGGTTCAATACAATGTTGAAATACGAAAAATTCTTGGTAATGGTGAGCTGGTTACGGGAGTGGAGCTCTATAACCATACAACGAGCAAAACATCTATCTTCCCAACAGGTGGGGTATTTCTGGCTGTAGGGCATGATCCGAATTCCCAGCTGATACAGGGGACGGTGACTACTGATTCTCAGGGGTATATAAAGGTTGAAGGGCGCACGCAGGAAACCTCGGTGCCAGGTATTTTTGCTGCAGGAGATGTGGCCGATTTTCGGTATCGTCAGGCAGGAACCTCGGCGGGCCAAGGAATTTCAGCAGGACTTGATGCGGTACGTTTTCTAGATGATATTGGATTTACCCCCGACATTACGCAGCAGTATGCAGGGAAGTTCTTTGGTGCTGATCAGACGATTACTCGAGGAGGGATCCTGCAGGAGGCAGATCTGGTGGATCTCAAAACGATGGATGAGCTGCGTGCATTGATTGAGCAGGAGGAGATGGTGGTGATCGATTTCTGGGCAGAAACCTGTCCATCTTGCAAGCTAATGCTCCCCATTTTCAAAACTGTTGCCCAAGATTTTGCGGGAAAGGTAACCTTTGCTACTGTAGACACCGATGAGGCACCCGAGATCGCTCAGGAGCTATTTGTACACAAAATTCCCTGTCTCATGATCTTTAAAAATGGCCGTATGGCAGCGCGATTTGCGAGTGTGATGAGCCGAAATGAGCTTGCCACCCTCATTCAGCAAACGTTGGATGGCAGTGGGGCGTAGTGTTTTGTGAGATAGCGGATGAGCTTAAAATCTAAAAATGGCTTATTTTAGGCTATAATCTTGCAATTCTCCTTCTCGTTTTGGTAGCCTAATAGGTGAAGAAGTAATAAAAAAAGATACCGACCCAAACAGGAGGTAGTAACGTGGAGATCCCTGCCCGATCCATTGTTTATCTTGTCAGTATGCTTTGTATAAGTTCAGCACTCTATGCAACAGCGCCTGAACGTTATGTGTATCCATACGGAAGTTATGTACATCAATTCAAAGTTACCAACGCAAAACCCATTACAGAACGAGTTACGTTGTATTCGCGAGAAAATGATGAAACGAATAACACGATTGCTCGCCGCGCTATTTTAGTGCGCTATCCAAATGCACAAGCAAATATCGTAATTTCACACGGATTTATGTGCAACAAATTTGACGTGGGATTTTTACGTAGCATGTTCCCCCAAGGAAAATTTAATTTTCTCACATTTGATTTCAGGGCACACGGCGAAGATACTGCCGGACAATGTTGTACCTTTGGGCGGGATGAGGCGCATGATGTGCAAGCGGCAGCGCAATTTTTCAAACAACATGATCTGCTCAAAAAATTACCTACGTTTGGCTATGGCTTTTCGATGGGGGCAGTGGCGTCAATTGAGGCACAAGCAAAAGATCCCTCCCTTTTTTATGCAATGATTTTAGATTGTCCCTTCGATAAAAGCGAAAACGTGGTTAAAAATGCATTGCAGGGTATGAAATTTTCACTATTTGGCTATGAGTTTGATTTTCCCGGGCGTGCCTATCTTGAGCGGTATGCATTCCATCCTTATGTGCAGGAGTTCATTAAATTTACGTTAAAGACACTTGCTCATATGGACGCAAAAAATATTCAAACGTATATGTATCGATTTAGCCCTGCTGAATCAGTAAAAAAAATTACGGTTCCCTGTTTCTTTATTCATTGCAAGAAAGATCAACGGGTACCTCTTGAGGCAATCCGCACAATTTATAGTGGGGCGCAGGGGCAAAAACGGTTGTGGGTGACCAATGGGCGGAACCATTACGATTCCGTGTTTTATAACCCAGAAAAGTACTCCAAGCGGATCAATAAATTTTTAGAATCGGTAATAGATGGCAGTATCGTAAAAGAGAAGAGAGAAATAGTGTTAGAAGATAAAGATGAAGAACCAACGCGTAGTGGGAGCGCACAAGGAGTATAACGAAGGAGCATAGGTATGAAGACAGGAAGAAGAATGCTGATCCTCTTGATCAGTGCCATGGTAATCTCATCACTCGGAGCAAAAGATAGAAAGGTTCGCTCAGCGGACTCTTTTGATAGTATGCTTGCACGCGCACCGTATTCAGTGGTGCTTTTTTATGACAATAGCAGGGAGAATAAGCGTAACCCTGAAATGCGTGGCGTTATCAAAGGACTTGAATCAATGTTTCGCTCATTGAGCAAAGATCCTGAATACAAAGAAGTAGAACTTCAATTTCTACGTGTTGATGTTGCCCGTCGTAATCTTTCGGAGCTTGCTCAGCGGTATCGGGTGCAAACATTTCCCAGCGCGGTCCTTTTTCAGGGTAGAGAAGCAACCGGATCTCGCTTAACCGGGAAAGTGTATCGTGATCAGTTGCAATCGCTTATTAATCGTACGTTCAAAGCACAAATGCAATCAGTCCTAAAAGAAAAAAAACAACAACGAAAACGTCAATTAGAACGAGCCCGTATCCGCGCCTATAACCGTTCCTATTGGGGCGGAGGATGGGGCTGGGGTTATGGTGGCTATGGCGGTTGGGGTGGCTATGGTCGTTATGGCGGTTACTGGGGACGTCCAGGCATTTATTTTGGTTGGTAGATATCGATAACAATAACTCTTAATAAAGGAGAACCTATGAAGAAGAGTTTATTACTTATTATTGTCGTTGCAGGCTTGCTTGCCGGCTTTGGTCTTGAAGCACGCCGTGGTGGCGGTCGTCGTGGTGGCCATCGTGGTGGTAGACATCATGGACGAAGACATGGTGGCTGGGGACGCCGTGGCTGGGGTGGTGTTGGATTTGGCCTTTCAATAGGTGGTCCACGCTACTATGACTCAGCACCAGTTGTGTATCTCGATGATCCATACGATTGGTATTGGAACAGAAACCCACGCGCAAGCTGGGATTCCTATGGACGTTGGCTGGAGGGTAATTCCTATAGAATCAGACGACCTTGGAGATCTTACTATGGTTCAGGATATCGTCGTCGTTGGAGAGCACGTCCACGTGTAGGATTTGGTATAGGAGTTGGATTTTAGGTAAATTCATACATTCATATACATCCAAAAACCCCTTGCTTATCAGGCCAGGGGTTTTTTGGTATCCTATCCTCATTATGAAATTACTATTGAGGATACCCATGCTAAAAATCCAGGTAACTGACAAAAAGATTACTGATCAGAAAACGAGCTGTTATGCCTTTCTTATTTCCGAAGGGGCAGCAACGCCTTCTGATTTGAAAGCGTTTCAAAAACTGTTTGGTATTGATATAGGACAGTATCTTTTAAAGCATGAATTTACCGGAAAATTATTAGAAACCTTTTCGTTGCCAGTGTTTCTCAAAAACAAGATGCACCACGTTATTATTGTGGGATTGGGCAAACCAGGCAAAGACAAAAAAATTGATATTGAGCAGTATCGGCGTGCAGTTGCTCATCTTTATAAACAAGTGGCTGCCCATAAAGCAGCATCGTTTGCATTAACGGTGCCATCAGCTCGATTGTTTGGTGTAGATGTGCAAGATCTTGGCCAGCAAACGGCGATTGCAACAGAAATGGCCGCGTATCATTTTGATGAATACATTACCGCTAAAGATCGCAAAGCATATGTAGTGAAAGATCTGACGTTGTGCGTTTCCTCCAAAGAAAAAACAGCCTTGCAACGTGGCGTAAAAGATGGGGACATCATTGCACAAGCAGTGAACAAAGCCCGACGTTGGATTAATCTACCACCGGTAAAGCTTACGCCGGTTGAGCTTGCTGATAAGGCGCGCGCTATCGCAAAAAAAACAGGCCTAAAGTTTACCGCACTGAATGAAAAACAGATCATTGCAAAGGGCATGGGCGGACTCGCTGCCGTGGGTGCTGGCTCTGATCAAGAGAGCACAATGGTAATTCTTGAGTATCACACCAAGAAGAAAAATGCACCAACGATCGCTTTTGTGGGTAAAGGGATTACGTTTGATTCGGGAGGATTAAGTTTAAAGCCGGCAAAATCTATGGAAACGATGAAGGAAGATATGTCCGGCGCAGCTGCAGTGATTACGACTATGGAAGCACTTGCGCAACTAAAACCAGACGTGAACGTTATTGGCGTAGCACCACTCGCTGAAAATCTGCCCAGTGGCAAAGCAACCAAACCGGGCGATATTATCACGTTCTATAATGGCAAAACAGCGGAAGTTAAAAATACGGACGCAGAAGGGCGTTTAATTTTAGCCGATGCACTTTCCTATACCGCTAAGCAGTTTAAACCAGATGCTATGATTGATATTGCCACGTTAACTGGTGCGTGTGCGTATGCACTCGGGCCGTTCTTTACCGGTCTGATGAGCCAGGATGATGAACTGGTAAGTGAATTAGAGGATGCGGCTGAGCGAACGGGTGATCGTGTGTGGCGTTTGCCGCTTCATGATGATTACAAATTAGCGGTAAAATCGAATGTGGCAGATTTGTGCAACATAGGAAGCCCTAAATATATGGCAGGAACAATTACCGCAGCACATTTTCTCAAAGCGTTTGTAGGTGATACGCCATGGGCGCACCTTGATATTGCCGGGACTGCGTTTGATGTGCCGGATATGCCCTACTTTAGAACGGGGGCTACTGGAACGGGGGTGCGATTGTTAATTGATTTGGCGATGAACTGGTAGAAACTTTTTTATCTTCGTTTTGATGTTTGAACAGCGAGTTGTAAACCAAGTGCATTAAGCACCGATACAATGCTTGTCAGTTTAGGATTGCCTTTTTTTGAGAGCATGCGATAAAGATTTTCTCGGTTAAGATCTGTTTTTTGTGCCAAGGAGGTAATATCGCCACCTTGTGCTTCAAGAACATTCTTAAGCGCTAGTAGAAAGATACGTTGATCGTCATCTTTTAATGCCTCATTGAGGTATGCAAGAGCTTCATTAGTGTCGTGCAGATCTTTAATGAGTTCTTCTTGATAATCGAGTAATCTTTTTTTATTCATGGAATGACTCCTCCGTTTCAAGCCAATACTGTTTTGCTTTTTCAATATCTCGCTTTTGGCTTCCCTTGTTACCACCAACCAGCAGAATTACGAGTGTTGTTTTCATTTTGCCAAAATAGATGCGATAGCCAGGACCGTACGATATGCGTAGCTCCCAAATACCATTACCATCTTTGATTCGTTTGCTATCTCCAAAATTACCGAGCCTGACCCTGTCGAGTCTTGTACGAACGATAGCCCTTGTCTTCTCATCAAGCGAATCCTTCCATTTCGAGAAAGGGACTCGCCCATTTTTTGTTCGGTAGATAAAGATTTTTATAAAGCTCATGTCAACTAGCGTAGCTTAAAAGCTATTTTGCGTCAAGAGTTGTATTTGTTTTCCCGACCATTGTTCGGTTGTCTAAAGGTGCAATCCTGCTATACTAAAAGCCTTTGTGGCAAGGTTATATTAGACATTTGGAGGAATTTTGGATGAATAAAAGATGGTTATTCAGTATGGCGCTTTTGGCGCTCGTGCTACCCTTTTTGCATATCTATGCAATGGAAGCGGAGGTGAAAGAAAAAGATGAGAAGTCTGAGCAACAATCAGAAGTAGTCCCTTTTCTTGAAAGAGTACAAAAGTCTGGTCTGTCTTCTCCTGATGGTTTATTGGTAGCCAGATGCACCTATACAACCAATGCTTTTGGTGATTTCTTTCTTGCTCAAGAATATTTTGATAAATTTGCTGATTTCGGTTGTTATCCTTGGCAATGCTTTATCAAAATTTGCATGGCCAATGGAGCCCAAAAACAGGTAGGAATGATTAATGCTTCATCTACCTTGTTGCGAAAAATGGAATGGCAGGACGGTAATCAGCTACGTATTTTATTGACAGAGCTTACTGGTGTCAGGCAATTGAAATGGCATGATTATTTCTATGCCCTCAACGGCACTTTCCTGAAGAGAGGCATGGATGATAGGCAGAGAGCTTTAAGGTCTCAAGCAAAAGCTATCCTGTCAGCTCAGTAAATAGTTCCGTAAACTCATCTTTAATTTGTGGCACGTGCAGCTCGCTCCAGACATTTAGCGAAACGGGAAAATGCGGCAATGCCAAGGCAAGCATACTAGCTGCAAAGAGGCGAATTTCCTTTTGCGCTCCTGCACTCAGACGAAGCTTTAAAAAATGCATCAACGCATGCAGATTGCTCGTGAATATGAATTCGGTGTACGTGCACAAAGGCAGCACAGCACGAGCCATTTCACGCGAAACTCCTTGCGCAAGTAGTTCTTCATATGTGCAATAGCTCTGCTCAATAGATTGTTTGTACGCAGCACGAATCTCTTCATTTTCAAAACTACCCACGGAAGCTTGCTTATTATCTTTGTCTTGATATCGCCAACGGTGAGGAATATAAAACTCCACCGGTGCTTTTACGTATCGATAGCTGATTTCATTATAAGAATGCATACGATGTCGCATCCATTGGCGGACGACAAAAAGGGGAGCTTTTATGCGAAACGAAAGCTGATTATGCTCAAATGGGCTTGTGTGTTGATGTTTAATTAAAAAACGAATCAGCTTGCTGTCCCGTTCTTCCATTTCGTTTACTATCTTGCCATACGAAACGCGCGCTGCATTCACCACATCCACATCCGATCCAGAGACACGAACTAATGTTATGCAGCTGATCCCATCCTGAAGCGGATCATGGGAGGGTTGGGATGGTAATGATGGGGACGATTCTTTGATCTGTTTGTTATGCTCCATACAACACCTTTGTACGTAAAAGAGGAAGTTTTTGCGTATCAGTGTACTGAGCAGAGTGAAAAAATCTAGTGCAATAAAAACCGTCCCTAATGCTACCCCTGTGCGATCTCAGGTAGCATGCCAAACGTAGCCGCCGATGGGCGGGGTACTTCGAGAATGCTTGCAAGCGTGGCAGCGAGCTGCGTGGTCCACACCTTCGATTTAATATGCTTTTTCTCCAGCACATTCCTGCGATGAATGATGAGCGGCACCTGTGTATCGTAGTTGTAGGGTGTTTTATGGCCAGTGCCAAGATGATAATCGGTCATCAGAACGTATGGATGGGTTTGGACAGTAATGCGGCCAGATAGCCCTGGATACAGTTGCTGCTTCAAATGCTCTTCAAAAGAATGGGTGGGGTAGGTGGTGGAATTAAGTTCATCAAATGTCCAGGCATGCCGGATGCCGGGAACGCTTTTGAGAAACTGCGTTATTTCGTGCGAGATGGTGCGTTGTTCTTCTAGTGACAATGCGCCAAATTTTGGTTCATCGAGGAAAAATTGAGGAGTTTTGTACGCTTTCACCAAATCTTCTATGCCAAATTTTTCTTTGAGTTGTTCATTAGTTGCGGCTCTAACCTCATCTGAATTCAATCGTTTTGCCGGATACCCATCTATGGCAAGGAGTTGTGGAAGAGGCATTGCTCCATGATCGCCGGTGAGCACATAGGCAACACTTTCTTTTTTCTTGAGAAGCTTTTTTATTGAACTCATAAACGTTTTGAGCTGCATATCAAGCTTGTAGAGCATGTCTATGAGCGCAATATTATGTGAACCAACGCGATGGCCAAGCTTATCGATGCCGCTTAGTGAGATCCACACGAGCATATGCTTGTTATGGGGCAACTCGTTGCGTATGCCGGTGTATGCACAATCAAGTACATACTGATTTTCGGCAGGTACTACCTCAAACCATTTATGAGCTTCGGCATATTTTTCTTCTGCCTCTCCTGGTTTCGGGGTCAGGGTAATGTGGCGTTTTTGTATATGTTCGCTAAATGCGCCAAAACGATCATCGCGTGCATGATCAAATCGGTACTGCTTGCTTGATGGGGAATACATCAATTGCCACGATATATCTTGATGAGCGGCCACTGGATGGGTTGTATTAAACTGATTAAGCCACGCAGGTAATGCACCAAAAAAGGCTTTGCTGGAGGTCATCCGGCCGGTTTTAGTATCAAACCATATGTTTTTACCGCGATGGTTGCCCATTCCCATGGAGGCGCGAGATTTTAATGAGAAGGAGTAGACCGAACGATCATTGTTTTTACTTGCAATCATATATTGATCAGAAATCCCATCCACGAGCAAATTCTTGCATGAGTACCCTCGATCTGTTGATAAGCCACCCGGAATAAATAAGGCGGCATCTTCGGGAGAGTCAAGGTAGCAATTGAGCTTTTTCGTTCCTTCTTTATTATACCAGTAATTACCAATAATGCCGTGATTGTGCGCGTAGGTGCCGGTACTCAATGCGGCATGCCCGGTAGCTGTTGAAGGCATTCCGTGAGGAAAATTTGCCTGTTCATACACAATGCCATTTTGGAGCAGTTGTTTGAATGCCCCTTTAAAATAAGCAGATGGCTTCATAAAAAAATGGCTTGCTAGCTGATCTACCACAAGCACAATGGTCAAGCGTGGAGGTTGTGCAACGAGCGGTGCCGTGAAGATGAGGGCAAGAAGGGCGTGGTGGAACGGAAACTTGTTCATGAAATTCCTTTTTTTCAACAAATTTATTTTATTTCTGCTCGAACCAACAACATGATACCACCAACCATCCAAAGATTGCACACCAATGCGGTATTTCCATAACTCACGAAGGGAAGAGCGATACCCTTTGTTGGCAATAGCCCGGAAGCCACACAAATATTGATTACGGCCTGTAGATTAACCAGCGTAGTAAAGCCAATCACCACGAGTTGTGAAAACTGATCTCGCAGCTGCTGTGCGATTTTAATCGCACTATAAAGGAGTGCCAGATAAAGTGATATGAGAATAAATGCGCCGATAAAGCCGGCTTCCTCCGCGATAATAGCAAAGATGAAATCAGTGTGTTGCATGGGAAGGTAGAAGAATTTCTGTTTTGACTGTGCGATACCTACTCCCCAAAACCCTCCCGATCCAATCGCAATTAGTGATTGAATAACTTGGAATCCAGACCCTTGCGGATCATGCCAGGGATTAAAAAAGGTCAGCACTCGTTTTAAGCGATAGGGGCGCATGAGAATAAGAAGAGTGCCGATCGGAATAAACGAAAGAAGGGTGAGCAGGATATGTTTGATTTCAAACTGGCTCACAAAGAGGAGTAATAACGTAGTAAAGAAGAGGGTGATGGTGAGGCCAAAATCGGGTTGCCTTAAAAGAATAAGGCTGGGAATGAGTATGATACATAGTATGGGAAGGTAACCGTATACAAATGAGGACCGTCTCTTTTTATGGGGTAGATAGGCGGCAAGAAACAGAATGAGACCCATCTTTAATAGTTCACTTGGTTGAAATGTAAAATGAAAAAAGCGAATCCAACGGCTTGATCCATGCACGCGATACGCAAAAGCAGGAACAAGTGTGCATGCCGTTAGAATAAGGGCTCCAAGAAATAGGAGAGGGGCAATTAGTTTAATCGTTTCGCGTGAAAAAAATTGAAGAGTGATAATACCTGCAAGGCCAATTGCAATGCCTATAAGATGTTTTTTTACAAAGTAGAAACTGCTACCAAAGGTTTCCATCGCAAAAACGGAGCTTGCTGAGTATACAAATACGAGGCCGATGAGCGTGAGGGTGATGACTATGCTGAGAAAAATACGCAAATCGGTCCGAAGCGCTTTATCTATCATGCGAATTGCGGTCATATTTTTGTTTGAACAACCACCATCCAACATTGACGCCGGCTTGGCCTATCACGAGGGGTATCGTCCACTTATTCTTTTGAAACCATTGCTTCCAAGAGAGATCGGGGTTGTTGATTTCAAGATGTTCAATAAGAGGGGGCAGCTCTTCTCCAAGCATATTAATAGCTTCCAGGATCGCTTCTATAGGAAGATTGCTCATATTGGCTCGATAAATTTTGGTGATCTCTCGAATGGTTTCTTCACGCAACGTCCCTTTTGTTCCTGAGTTGTGTATGCCAATGTTGTGTTGCACGGCAAGATGCAAAAGAAGGAACTCTTTGAGAAATTGTTCATCATCTAAGCATTTCATCTTTGCAAACGAGTCCGATAGCCAGATAAGAGGGGTTAGAGAATTTTGGCGATCCATCTGTTCAATACAATGCCGTACCTCGGGATGCTCGAGTGTATGGAATCGAGTTGGTACAAATAGCCCTTCCCCATCTTTTTCGAAGAATATGTGACGACCACAGTTAATACTTTTGAGACTGTTCATTGATTTTTCAATACGTTTTACGTAGTAATATCTCGTTGCCATTGCTTCGGTATAAGTAGTTTCTGCAAGTGCAAGAAGTGCGTCGATGCCGCTCATTGAGGGAAAGAGCTTTGTTTTGGATTCTGGTGACCGTTGTACCAGTTGGCGTTGTATTGCAAAAACAAGTTCGGTAAATTCGCGTGCAAAAAGCGGATCGTCTACATGTTGGAACCCAACTAATGATTCCCAAGACTCAAAAAGCGGATCAAGCGAATGTTGCTTTTGTATCATGGCCACCGTATCAATAATGAGAGGGTGACGAAATTCTGCAGGATCCATATGAAGAAGAGTACGCGTTTTTTGTGTTGGCATCAGCCGAAGAAGGCCAATCGATCGTTTTAAACGCATAGTTAAATATTTCTGCCGATGAATTGATTCACACCGTTTTGAGATAGAGAGTGTTTCAGCTGATGTGTTTGTTATGCAGGGTAATAATGCAAGTAGAAGGATTTTTTGGGGAATAGACATGATCTTCCTTTGAGTTTTGATAAGCCTTGCCAAAAGAAGATACGGGGAACCGGTAATAGCAATCAAGAGATGGTGGTTGTTTTGCCATATCTCAACACTAATGCTTTGAATTCCTCTCCCCGTTTTTCATAATTCTCAAACAGATCGAAGCTAGAGCCTGCAGGAGAAAAAAGAACGCAATCATTGGGTTGCGTAATTATAGTGCACAATTGAAACGCTTCATCGAGTGTGGCAAATGAATACGAAGGGATTTGAAGGGCGGTGCATTGTTGATGTAGCAGGGTTGCCTCTTTGCCAAAACAGATCACTTGGAGTGGTCTATTCTGCAAGGACTGGATCAATGGGGTGCGATCAATCCCCTTGCTGAGCCCTCCTAGAAAAAGAATCGTGCGCGGAGCGGCAAGGGCCGCAAGAGCTGCCTGTGTGGATACAGGAGTAGTAGACTTTGAATCGTTGTAAAACGTAACGCCAGCAATCGTGGCTACCAGTTCAAGCCGATGAGATATCGGCTTGATAGCGAGTGGTTGAGGGGTGACTTTTAGTAAATGAAGCGCTGCATATACCATAAGCCAGTTAATAGGGAATATCGATTGATCAAGACTATTTAATGGGATAATTGATGTTATGGTGTCGTGATTCTGCAGGTGAATCTCTTGGTTCTCAATAGAAAAAAAAGGATAATTGAGAACCTTGGGTGCTTTCCCAAAAAAAGATAGCGAATTTTTTAGGTGTATATCGTGCAGTTCTTGATGTAGTTCTACGGGCAACAAAGCAGATTGCTCTTTGGTTTGATAGCGAATGAGATTTGATTTTGCTTCAAAGTAATCCTGCATGCTGCCGTGCCGATCAAGGTGATTCGGGTGCATGTTTGTCCAGATCGCCAGATCGGGGGCACATGATTTTGCGAACTCAAGCTGAAAGCTGGAAACTTCTAATATTACCGCATCAAGTTCATCTTGTTGCTTTACGATGTCCAAACAAGGAACACCAATATTACCAATTGCCTTCACGCGCCAACCAGCAGCAGCAAGCGCTTGGGCAAGCAGATGCGTGACGGTAGTTTTTCCTACTGATCCAGTAATCGCAATGATCGGTTTATGAAAATGATTATGAAAGAGATCCAGCTCGCATAGCCATTTGCCTTGATACTGCGTTCGATACGCTCGTGTATCAACGCCAGGGCTAGGCAACAGATAATCCGACTCAAAAAGCTTCTCGATTGATTTGGCAATCTGCATTGAAGAGGGTGCCTGGATCGGTCTTTCATCATAGATTAGTATGGTAGCGCCACGGCTTTGCAGAAACTGCGCTGCTGCTTTTCCTACGCGCCCATATCCCCAAATGCCGATGGTTTTGTTTGTATAGTTCATGATGAAAACAGAGTGTAGCAGATTTGCGTGCCTTTTACCTTTTCTTATAGTAAAAATTCAAAAAATCCGTATACTCAAACTCCCGGAATGTGAGGAATAGAACCATCTGAAGGAAGATATATGGCTGATACCCCAAAATCAGAAAAGAAAGTCAGTTTTAAAGAAACCCTGAATTTGCCTCGTACCGAGTTTCCTATCCGCTCGAATGCCAAAGAGGATGACGTGGCGATGCTTGCGCGGTGGGCAGATGAGGATCTCTACCAAAAAACGTTTACGCACAATAAAGGAAATCCTCGGTTTGTCTTCCACGATGGTCCTCCATACGCTAATGGGCATATTCATTTGGGGGGTGCATACAACAAAATTTTAAAGGATATTGCGTGCAAATCACGCCGTATGTTTGGCATGCAGGTTCCGGTCACTCCCGGCTGGGATTGTCATGGATTACCGATTGAGCTCAAGGTAACGCAGGAGCAACCAGATCTTTCGCGGCCAGCGCTCATTAAAGCGTGCCGTGCTTATGCGACGCATTGGGTTGGGGTGCAAAAGGAAGAGTTTAAACGCCTTGGCGTGCTCATGAATTGGGACTATCCCTATTTGACGATGAACTTTGCGTATGAAGCCAAAGAGCTACAGGCGCTCGGTTCGTTTGTTGAGAAGGGATACATTGAGCGGAGCAATAAAACGGTGCCGTGGTGTGCATCATGCGAAACAGTCCTCGCAAATGCAGAAATTGAATATGCTGATCGCAAAGATCCTTCAATCTACGTTCTGTTTCCACTCACCAGCGATGGTGCTAAAAAACTGTTTCCTGCAATTAATGAGCCAATATACGTGACCGTGTGGACAACTACTCCATGGACGTTGCCGTTAAATAGAGCTGTGCTGATCAAGCCGAACGCGACATATGTTCTACTGCATCTCAACGACAAATATATTTTAATCGGTAAAGAGTTGGCTGATTCATTAATTGAAATGGTAGGCGGAGAAAAGAATGTGGTTGCGGAGCTTACTTCAGATCAGTTTACTGGACTTTATGTAGAGCATCCGTTTGTTGATGAGTTAGTAGTACCAATCATATTTGACCAAATGGTTCTCACTGGCGAGGGTACGGCCTTTGTGCATTCTGCTCCCGGTGCGGGACCACAAGATTATGAGACGGGGATCAAAAATAATCTTGAAATTTATTCCCCGGTGGGCCCCGATGGAAAATACACCGACGAAATAGAACCGAAAGAACTGATAGGCATGCCGGTTTCAGACGGGCAGATTTGGGTTCTCAGAACATTAGCAGCCCGTGATCGGCTTTTTTATAAAACATCAATCCGGCACCCCTATCCACATTGCTGGCGATGCCGCAAAGGATTGGTATTCCGTGCCACCAAACAATGGTTCTTTAATCTGGCTCACGATGGGCTTAAAGAGCGGGTGCTGCAAGCAACTGAAATGATTGATGCGTTGCCTGAAAAATCTATTAATCGATTGCGATCAACGATTGAAGGGCGTTTAGAATGGTGTATCTCTCGTCAACGGGCGTGGGGTGTGCCGATTCCTGCATTGCTTTGTACAACGTGCGATTACACGCATATTACCAAACAGTTTATTGATACTGTTTCCCAGGGAGTGGCAAAAGAGGGGATCGAGTTTTGGCAGCATGTTTCAATGGCTGATCTTGGCGTTGCAGATCTGAAATGTCCTTCATGTGGGGCACAATCGTTCAAAAAAGAACATGACATCCTTGATGTGTGGTTTGATTCCGGCATAAGCCATTTTGCGGTTTTGCTGAATAATCCAGAACTTGGCTACCCGGCTGATCTGTATCTTGAAGGAAAAGATCAGCATCGTGGATGGTTTCAAAGTTCCTTGCTCACCAGCATGGCGCTTGAAGGAACTCCTTCCACGAAAATGATCATTACGCATGGATTTACCGTGGACGCCAAAGGGCACAAGATGTCAAAATCAGTGGGCAACGTGGTGGCGCCACAAGAGATGATCGACAAACTAGGTACTGATGGGTTGCGCTTGTGGGCGTCCAGTATTGATTTCTCTAGCGAAGCAGTTGTCTCCGATATTTTGATACGCAATGTGCAAGAGGTGTTTCGCAAGGTACGTAATACGTGTCGCTTTTTGCTTTCTAATCTATACGATTTCGATAGTACTACCGATACAATTCCACTGAGCAAGATGCGCATGATCGATCAGTATGCGCTTCAGGAGCTGTTTGAGTTTAATTATGCGGTATTGGATGCGTATGATCAGTATGATTTTACTGCCGTGTTTCATAAGTTGAGCGATTACTGTTCGGTAAACATAAGTATGTTTTATCTCGAAATCGTAAAAGATTGCCTGTATGTGGAAAAAGCAGATGGGCACGCTCGCCGTTCGGTTCAAACCGCCTGCTTTCTCATACTTGACACATTAACGCGCTTGATGGCGCCGATCTTTTCATTTACTGCCGAGCAAATTTCTGATCTGTATCAGAAGGATAAAAAGGAGTCGATCCATCTGCAGAAGTTTAACCGATTGAAAAACATCTGGGATGAGCTTTCGAAAGAAAATGTTGCGCTTAAATCAGCAGAGAGCTATGCGATTTTTGGAATGTCTAATACATTGCATGAAATTAAAGAGCTCGCCATTATTGGCGAACAAAAAAAGCGGTGGGATACGCTCAAAGCAATTCGTTCAGCTATGCTCAAAGAAACCGAACCATTACGGGAACAAAACATTATTAAACGCTCCTTGGATGCAAAGATCACGATGTTTGTGGATCCGGATGGCCCTGAAGGAAAACGACTGCAGCAGTTCTTGAATGACCTAGAAGCTAAAGGGGAATCGGCAGAGCAATTTTTCAAAGATTTTGCGATTCTCTCGCAATTTGCATTTGCCCCAAGCTCTGAGGGATTAAACAAAGCCTACTCAGGCGTGTATTTGAAGGCAGAAAAGGCGGCTGGCGAGAAATGCCCCCGTTGCTGGCAATGGACGCAAACAGAGCGTGAGCATAATCTGTGCAATCGTTGTTATGAGCTTGTAAAGTAGGGTTATACCGTAATTAATATTCTATTTCTGCGTCGCTTTTATTGGTGCCTTATCAAACTCATCGATAGTTTGTTTCAGCTCTCGCAAACTGTTGCGCAGCTCAAACAAAGAAATTGGGCTTGGTATTTTCCGCTCAATTTCACGCAATGGCCCAGCAGCAGCCTCGACTAGTTCTCTTTCGGCAGAGACTTCTCCTTCAGCTTCCGCTAAGGACGATTCGAGGTATTCAACTGCTTTTTCGAGAGTCTCTTCCTCGGTTTTTGTTTCTTTTGCAATTTCCTCGAGTTTCTTTTCCACGTTTTCAATCGGCAAATCAGCCTCTTTCCCCTCCATCGTAGGAAGCTCTTCCTTCATGCCAAAGTAGGCGTAGAGCTTTTCTGTAGGGATCGATGTTTTGAGTGCATCAAATTTTTGTTCTACCGCAGTGATTTGTTTTTCAACCTCTTCAAACGTCTTTTTATGTTTCTCGTACTGTTTTTTCAATTTTGCTTGAGAAGCTTTGCGCCCTTTGGGAGTTCTGATCTTGCTATGAAGTTCACTCATTTTTCCCTGTATTCCTTTGCGCATAGAAAGTTCTCGTTGTGTATCCGGGATGATCTCAGTCACCAATTCAATATCAACCGGCGTTTCATCGATAAGATGTTTTTCGATTACTTTAAGTGGTGGCGAAGCTGCAAGCCCTTTGGCCACCGAATCGATCATATCGGCGATAGTATTTGTTAAGCGATCAATATCCTCTTGCCGCTTTTTATCCATCGCAGCGACCTGTGCTCTATACTCTTTTGGGATGCCGGTTTCATCTTCCTTCTTAGCTTTGTCCTCTTCTTTTTTTACTTTACCAGAAACTGCTGAAGGGGCTTTGCCTCGTGCAGGAGCAGCAACTGATTTCGATGAAGTGGGCGGGGCATATGCGCGTGATGGAGCTTCGGGGATAAAGGTTTTCGCGGCAGTGCGTGGTGCTCTTCGTTCTGGATATTCATCATAGAGCGGCGTATACATCATTGGCTCTTCCGCGGTACCTGCCACAATAGGGCGCCCCGGAGCTCTTGGTTCTCGTTTAGCTGCAAGTTCTGCCGCTTTCGTTGCCTTCTCTTCTGTTTCACGGGCTGCTTGTGCTTTTGGATCAAATTTTTTAATAAGAGCAGTGAGCTCTTCGGGAATTTTGAGAATATACAATGCCTCGATGTATTGGTTAAGCAGTTTTTGTATGGCAACCTTTGAGGCTTTGTTGATTTTGTGAAGCGGAGATACTTCTTCAACTTTAGGCTCATTTTCTATAATGACCGTGTGTACTTTTCGAATATTGTTGTACAGAGCTTCGTTTTTAAGGAGTTCGTCGATGTGATAATATTCACTTGTTTTTGGATCTTGTTCGAGCAGTATGCTTAGTTGTGTTACCAGTTTCTCAAGGTCTTTTTTCAAGTCTGGCCAGCTATTAACATCGCCGGTCCATGAGATTTTTCCTTTTTTGCTCCACTGCTTAATATTGCCGGGAAATTCAGGAATAGTGCCAATTTTCACTAAGAATGAATCGGTTCGAATGATCAACGTGCTAATAATATCGATTGCTTGTGCTTCTTTAGTTGAAAGAATCACCGGAGGTTTTGGAGCGGCTTTTGCCTCTTCAACCTCTATTTCAGGTTCCTTTTCTACTTCCTCTTCTTTAGCTTCTTCGCCAACAAGTTGATTAATAAGCTGATCAAGCTCTTCGTCGGAAATATCTCCCTTATCAAGCTTATCAAGGAGCTCTTTTCCTTCATCTGTTTGCGAAAGCTCCTCTATTTTTTGTACTGCTTCTTCCATGGATTGATAAAAAGATTCTTGTTCTTGGGGAGAGAGTTTATTGAATTCATCTTGAAATGAGGCCATTTCTGCTTCGAGCTGCTTTTGTTCTTGGGGGGAGAGCTGTGGCATGCCTGCCGACATTTGCGAGGTCATCGGATAAAGTGAGGTTGAACACAATAGCAAGCTTAAGCCCATAAGATGCGAACGGATAGTTTGTAGGTAGGTATTCATGCCATGCTCCATAAGGTTAGATATCGTAGCGTGTGAACAAACTTTTACAAACAAACTGCTTACATGTATGTAGCGATATACTAGGGGAGGGTGATCCACATGAAAACAGATAGTTTCCGGTCAGTATATAGAATGAACTATTTATTGTCTACGGCTGCCAATGGGCACAAAAGAGCCGGATATTTACTTATTGAGCTCATGATTGCCCTTACGGCAATCGCCATTTTTTCCCTCTTGGTTGCCCAGATACAGGCCCATATGGTGCACAGATATTATGAGGCAAAGCAGTATTTCTTGGCGGTCAATTATGCGAGCAGGGCGTTTGAGGAACGAGTGGTAGGCACTCGGGAAATGGATGGGTATACGATTGAAGTGATGTTTCATGGTGTGCAAGGAGGGCTCCCCTATAAACATGTCGTGGTAACCGTTTCATGGAAAACCGGAAATGGTGCCGTTAAACAGATTGCAATTCAGGGAGGAATGTTGGATGAGCAAACAAGCGTGTGATGGATTCACTCTTCTCGAGGTACTGATCTACATTCTCTTTTTCGCATTCATTGCGATGGCAACCGCGTCCTGGATGGTCCGATTGTGGCAATCGTCTTGTGCGCGAAATACTAAACAGGAGACGTTGATTACGCTGTACAGCGCTCATGATATGCTCTTGCGCGATATACAACATGCGCCCGCGGATCGAAAACAATGGAAAGAGATCTTGCCAGAATGCCTTATCTGGCACACGAAAGCAGGGGATGTGGGATGGCAATGGGAGCAGGAGCAATTGGTTCGAAGAGAAGGGCACTATCATCACAAAAAGAAAGAATGGCATAAACAAACCAAAAACCTCATTGCAGATCATGTTGATAAAGTTCGATTTGCGTGTGTGGGAGAGCAAGAAATTGTGCATATTTCATTTACCATAACCGCGGGGAGTACGATTGTGGAAGGAGTTGCTGCACCGCTATGTAGGAGATTGCCATGGAGAGAGGAAGTAAAAGGAGTGGAAGCGTCTTAGTATTAGTGCTCATTCTCAGTACGTTTATTATGGTGGTGGCCACGGTATCATTGCGTAGTGGCACACTTCTCTTTGAGCTCGCGCTTGATCGCGTGGCACAGTTAAAGCAACAGCGAACAGTTCAGGCATTGGCCTATTATGGGATTGCCTATTGCAAGACGATACGGGGGAGCAAGTCTCGATCACACTCTCTCTCCTTTGACCATTGGCCGCTGTCTGATGGGATATATGAGGGTGCGATTAATATTGAGCCCAAAGGGAAAGGATACTCGCTTACGGCAACTATAAAAAAACAGGGAGAGGATCTTAGCTCGATCCAGACCCGGATCGAAAAAAAAAGTGATGGCTGGTGGATTGTAAGTTGGCAGATTGAGTAATATACCATTGCCTTGATCTAGATGACCGGTTTTTTTGTTGCCTGAGCTTAAATTCTTTCTTTTCATTTCCATATGTATTATGATTGGCAGCGAATTATCCAAATCTTGTCACAAATGCCATCGGGGAAGTTATGAATAAAAAACTAATTGTATGCGCGCTGTTCGGATTGAGTGGTGCTAGTTTATGTGCGATGGCGGTAGGAGATTCATATAAGTCTATTAGGCGAGAGCGTATTGAAGATCTTCGATTGTTTATGGAAGAGCATAACGATGTTTTCGATCCAGGGGTTACCCTACCATTTATTTCTAATGAACAGATCGAACAGCTGACAGAGAGTGAGAAAGATCTTCGGGGAGGGCGGGACGAGACATTATGTCGGTTCAAAGAGATTAGAGGTATGGATTTGGAAGGTGTTTCTTATTCCGATATTGAGCAAGCTGAAGAATGGGCTGAATGGACAGTAAATAAGATCAAGGTCGGGGGTGCTTATCGTCCAGCATTGAAGGAAGGCAATGCTCTCACGGTGGCACTATTAGAGAAAAAAATGAAAAGCTTGCTTGTGCAGGGGCCTCAACCCTCTAAACGAGGGCATCGGCGTACACCTTCTCAAGCTATGCCTGTCGAGGTTCAAACAAAACCAAAACCGCTTACAACAATAGAGCTGATTGACAAGCTTGCTCCCCAAAAAGGTGATGTAGCTGAAACGGCTGATGTCGCCAAATTAAGAAAAGCATCACCAGTGGTAACTTCGCAAAGAACGCTTAATAGATGGATGAAGTTGCACGATCGAGTTACTCCTAGACGAGAAAGTAGATATAAGGGTGGCAAGTCTAGATCGGAAGAACTTCCAGGAGAATCTTTAGAGGAATAATGAGTTTTAAGGGGGCGAATATGGGTTTTAGAATACGATTCATCGTAGGGATCCTTGCGATTGCTTTTGCTAGCAGTAACTGCATGCAAGAGGAACAGCAGGCGCGAAGGCTTGCAGAAGAGCAAGTACAAAAGCGCAAAAATAACATTAAAGCAATGTTTGAAAAATTTGATGAGCCAATACTACAAAGTCAGTTGCCCCTTTTAGAGAGCAAGGAGGTGGTATCCTTGAGCGAAGAGCAGGCTCAGTTTGTGAGAGGACGAGACACCCTGATTAGCCTACTAGATGCCTTAGAAAAAATCAGTGATCCTTCTGTTCTAGAATCGGTAGGTGGAGCGTTACGAAGGACAATTGTCCTAGGATTCAAAAAAGGGTTGAACGTCGAGCTTATTCAAAAACTCTTGCCAATAATGAGCGATTGGCAGTCAAACAAGTGGTTATTTCCCTATTTGCGTCGGAATCGGTATAAAAAAGTTTTGTTATTGAATAATGATGGCGAGGAGATAGAGGAAGAACTTGAAAGCGTGCGCCTTGAAAGATTACTTGAGATTAAACGAGCAATCGTGAAAACGTTCACGTTATGGAATGATTTTATGATTCAAGACACCATTAAGCTTCCTGTACCGAACAGTCGCGAAGTTCTTCAATTAGATGAGCCACAACAACAGTTCGTTGGCCCGCGATTTTATTTATTGAGATTATTGCGAGGAAAAAAGGAGAATGCCCAACAGGTTTCGGCTCAAGAGCTTCGCAGGCAACATGAGCTTTTAGAGGGTTTGGTAGATTTAGGATGTAGGGAAGGTCTTAGCGCACGGGTAATCGAGGGCTTGTTGCGTATCGGTGCCCTTCAAGAGGGAAATAAAAGGCTATTTGCCGGTCTCGTTAGATATGGTTCGCATGAAACAACACAAGGCGCAGTTACAGAAGAAGGGCCTGTGCAGGAATTATCCGAAGCCGTCGATCATGTGAGGGAAGCCCGAGCAAGTGGTTATGAACAAAAAAAAGAGTAATAGGGGCGGATTTCTTTTCCTCTTAATGCTTTTGCGCGTTGCCCACTTTGTATGAGATTGCCTGAGGGGCAAGAGGAGTAGCTTTTATTCCTATTGGCTTCATCTCTTTTTTCCTCTATACTTATGGCACAAATCCAATAAAAATTAAGCAGATTGAAGGGATGCCATATGAAGGTGTTTTTGCGTAAAGATATAGAAAAGGTGGGGATGGCTGGTGA
>JAUUXD010000017.1 GCA_030588705.1 bacterium
GGTTTCTTCCAATGCTATATATTCGAGAATTAACCCACGATCTTTGAGCTCTTTTATAAAAGCAAGAACATGAGTTTCCTTTCCAATCTTATTGATAAACGCCACCAAACTCTCCCGAATCTCCTCATCCTCAAAAATAGCTTGCACTTTCTCGGGAGAAATATCCTTTAGTCTTTGACCCATCTCCTCAATAACTCCTATCACATCGTGACCCTTAGGCAACGCCCACGCCACACCTTCAGCAACGTCTTTCATACGACGTTGTATCTCATCTTGAGACGGTATCGCAAAGAGAAGTCGTTCTAAATAACCCTTAAACTCACTAATCTGCTTCTCTATTTCCTCCTTCACAGCTTTTACCATTCCCTCTACCACACCATGAAATTCTGTTCGAAGATTCTCTTTCATGCGCGCCTCTCGCTTTCTCTTACGAAAAATAGCTTCGGCTTCTCTCTCAGGAGGAGGCCCCAGCTTCGTCGGCTTCAATACATCATCAACGAACGCAACAAATTCCTCTACTGTCCACGCACTTCCCGCTTTGAAATTCCTGTCCAACTCTTCTTTTATTCTATCTTTAAGCCGTTTCAGCTCGATTTTTTCCGGATCCAGTCCCGGATCTGCCGGCTCTTCGAGAATATCTAAGGTTTGCACTAAAAGTTCTTTTTTGATGACTTGGCTAAGCCATTTTGCTCCCCTCTTAATCCGCTCAGGAGCCCTTTCAACTTCCTTCTTTACCTTCCACCTCACCAAACCAACCAACGCCACCGCGGCGAGCAGCTTGAGCAAAAAGAGACCATGCCGTTTAACCTGCATCAGCTCTTCTTTCTTACATGGACCCGTTGCTAAGCATCGTTTCACTTTATCAAGATAGTTTTTGAAATTGTTCATCCCAATATTAAGCTGCTTGGGAGAGAAAAGAGGCGTAACACCATCTGAATTTGCTGCCCAAATCGTTGATTCACTGCTCAACAACACCAATAACATTACCGCTATATACTTCTTGAAATTCATGACCTACCCCTATTTTTATTAATCTTCGTTCATACTCACTGTCCATACTACCGAAAAACATCCCAAAAAAGCCATGGTTTTGCCTACTATTTTGTATATACTTGATTGCTGAACTCCACCCACCAAACCAAGGATCCTGTATGTGGCACACCCTATTTAATGTTTATGGCCCCATTTCCGTCCATAGCTATGGCCTAATGATTGCAATCGGACTGCTCATTTTTCTCTACCTGATCAAGCGCAATCCTCGCTTTCACGCGCTCAAATTAGAAGATAATTTTATGGGGATCCTGCTCGTAGGAATCATCGCAGGCTTGGTAGGCGGCCGCCTGCTCTTTCTTGCAACCGCTCCCGAGCTTTTTAGTAGCCCGTTTGATCTCATTTCCTTCTGGCAAGGAGGATTTCGGATTCTCGGAGCAGTAATCGCTATTGTTCTAACGCTCCCCTTCTATCTTTCTTGGATCAAAGTCCCCATCATCCCCCTGCTTGATCTCCTGGCTATCTACGCACCAATACTGCAATCAATCTCTCGCATTGGCTGCTTTCTTGCTGGCTGCTGCCATGGGATTCAAACCACACGCCCGTGGGGCATTATCTACACCGATGCACAATCATCCGCCCCTCTCTACGTTTGTCTTCATCCCACACAGATTTACAGCGCCATCGGCCTCATGATCATTTTCGCAGCCATGTATTTCCTCTTTCAACACAGATTCCACAAACCGGGTCAGCTCATATCTATTTATATCGGTCTCGTAAGCCTGGAGCGATTTGTGATCGATTTCTGGCGTGGTGATCGAGAGGTGGGCCCTCTATTTTCACTGGACCAGCACATTGCGCTCGCCCTCTTTATCGTGGCGACCATAGGATTGATCGTAAGCACCTTCTATCGTTCACGGCGCCCATGAATATATTTAGCTACCTCAAATCACAGCTTTCCATCCAAGATGTGGTAAGCGAATACACCACACTCCACAAAGCAGGTGCCTACTTAAAATCACGCTGTCCGTTTCATCATGAAAAAACAGCCTCGTTCACCATCAGCCCCGATAAGGATATATTCTATTGTTTTGGTTGCCACACTGGCGGCGACGTCATCTCCTTTATTGCAAAAGTAGAAAATTGCAGCCCACTAGAAGCAGCACAATTTTTAGCTGAACGACACTCAATCCAGCTGCCTGAAGATATAAACTTTTCTGAACAAACACAGAGCCAAGAAGAAAAGAAACAGCATTATGATGTGTGCCGCACGTTTGCACAATGGTGCCATCAGCAGCTGCAAAAGCATCCTAGTGTATTGCAGCATCTTCATGATCGAGGTATTGACCAAAATCAAATCGATCAGTTCACGATCGGGTTCTTTCCCGGCGGCCTTGCCTCTATCAAACAGTGCATCCATGCGGTAAAAAAAGAACGGTTTCTGGTAGATGATCTGATGCAAGCACACATCCTCATGCAAGGAAAATCTATCCTGTACTCCCCATTTGAAGATCGCATTATCTTTCCGATTAAGGATCACCTGGGCAGATTCTGTGCATTCGGTGGCCGTGTATTCAAGCCACACGACACCCGACCCAAATATTATAATTCGAAAGAAAGTGAGTTTTTCACCAAAGGATCTATTGTTTTCGGCCTTGATACCGCTAAAAAAAGCATTCAGGAGCGCAAAACGGTATTTTTGGTTGAAGGGTACACTGATTGCATCGCCATGGTGCAGCACGGCTACCCAAACACGGTGGCCACGCTCGGCACCGCCTGCACAGAACAACACCTCAAACTTCTTTCTCGCTATGCCGACTACCTTTGCATCCTTTACGACAGCGATGCAGCAGGCGAACAGGCAATACTCAGGCTCACCAAACTGTGCTGGCATGTGAATATGGAACTTCGCGTGGTTCATCTGCCAACCGGCCAAGATCCGGCCTCCTTTCTTGCAGCGGGAAATTGCCTTAAGAGCCGTATTGAGCAAGCACAGGATATCTTCAATTTCTTTATCAACTCCCTAAGCAAAGATTTTGCCATAAAGCCACTACATGAAAAGGTGAGGAAAATTCGATCTATTGTTGAAACAATCCAATCAATTGAAGACCCGCTCAAACAGGACATTCTTCTGCAAAATGCGGCCCGCACATTTGATGTTCCCGTTGAATCGCTTAGACGAGAACTCAACCAAAAAGGCCCAAGACGCCCACAACCAAACGTCCCCTCGCCCGCCGATACAGAGGGCCAAGGGAGCGAATCAAGCATCTCAAACTTAGAAAAACGTATATTTTGTGCTATAATCAACAACATGGATCTCTTGAAATCTCAGCATGAAAGCTATGTAATCGAGTATATATCATCTCCATTGAAGGAAATCTTACAAACCTTACAAACTAAAAAATTAGATGGTAGCTCTTTCGAATTCGCTAATTTTTTTGATACGATCAGCGAGCAAGAAAAACAGTTTGTCAGCCAACTCCTGCTAGAACATGATGAATCGGGCGATTCAGCATCGTATGGATATCTTGTGCAACAGTTGCAAAAAAAGCATTGGAAGCGCATTGTACGCGATATTACCACGAAGTTGGGCCAGGCACAGCAAAAAGGAGATCTCGATATGGTTCAGCGCATTTTAGATAATTTTCATGCATTGAAAGAAAAAATAATTCCGCGCTATCGCTAGCGCATAGGGAAGGTACGAAAAGAATATGAAACGAATAAAAACGAATAAAAAAAAGAAAACAACTACACGCACCAGCAGTCGCACAAAGAAAAAAACGACCGCGAAGAAAAAAGAGCGTAACAAAACTACCGACAGGGCCAGAAAGCTCGGACGCAAGGTACCCACTAAAAAAACGACGCGCAAGCAAACACGTCCCGCAAAAAAACTGAAACGCACGGCAGCAAAGCGGGTGATCAAACGCAAAAAAACAATGCCGGCAAAGCGCACTACAAAACGAGTCAAAACAGCAAAGCCATCCGTCTACGCCAAGGCTTCGCCGGACAAGCCACGTAAAAAAGTAACAAAGTCACCGGTAAAAAAAACCGTTAAAAAACATGCTGCTGCACCCCAAAAGCAGAAATCACGCAAAAAGATAGTACCGGCAGTTCCCAAACAAGCTAAAGCTTCCTCCTACGCTAAAGCGACTTTGGACAAGGCCAAGAAAACTACATCTTCAAAAAAAGGCGCCGTTAAAAAATCCCCGGTTGATCACAAGGAAGATCTCATCAACGAGCTCGTTGAACGGGGAAAGCGTGCTGGCATGTTAACGTATGAAGATATTATGGAGTTCAGCGACAAACAGCATCTCAACTCCAAAGAAACAGAACAACTTCTTCGCACATGCGACAAGGAAAATATCGATCTTGTTACCCAGGAAGAAGTTGAAACCGCTCACGGAAGCATTGAATCTCTTGAACACGACGATGAATCAACCCCCATCAAATCGAAAATTAAAACAATTAGCACTGCCGATGAGTCGGAAGAAGAAGAAGGGGAAGATACTTCAGAGGTTCGAGAGGCACCAGCTCAAATCACTGATAGCGTAAAATCATATTTGCGAGATATTGGTAAAATACCACTTTTGAATAAGAAAACAGAAAGCGTTATTGCAAAAAATATTGCTGATGCAAAACAAGAATCTATTGATTCCATTGCACGATTTCCTTTCCTCCATAAAGAGTTGGTTGGCATAGGAGAAAAGCTTCAGAAGAGTACCATTCCCCTGAAAGAAATCATCCAGTTTCAAGAGTTTGATGAAGACAATTTACCTAAGATCGAGAAGGAACAAGCCTCGCTCTTAAAAACTATCAAAAAGATTAAGAATTTTGTTGAAAATGAAGAGAAGATTTATCGAAGCTATCGGGACAAATTAAACTCTACATCGCAAAAATTAAAAATGCTCACTGAGGTCAAAGAGAATAAAGAGGCTATTCATGCCACTATTCTGAGCATCAAGTTTGCTAATAAGCTGATCAAAAAACTCGGTAAAAAAATAGAGAAATACATCAAGAAGATCAGTGAGCGAGAAGAAATCATACGCGTTGGCACCCAGAAGCTTAAAACCTATCAAAGTACAAAAAAACTGACTCCGGAACTTGAGCTGGAGATCCAGGATCTTGAGAAAAATGTCCGCATTGCCACTAAATCGATCAAAAAGGTGGAATCAGAAGTTGGACTCCCGAAAGATCGTATCTTCAAATATTATCGCCGGCTCACGCGCGCTCAAGTTAAAGACAAGGGCGCAAAAGATGATCTTGCCAAAGCAAATCTACGGTTGGTGGTAAACAGCGCAAAAAAATACGTTAATCGCGGGCTTCACTTCCTTGACCTGATTCAAGAAGGCAATATCGGTTTAATGAAGGCAGTAGAGAAATTTGAATTTGAACGAGGATACAAGTTTTCTACCTATGCAACCTGGTGGATCCGTCAGGCAATAACTCGTGCCATTGCCGACCAATCTCGGACGATTCGCGTTCCGGTTCATATGGTTGAAACCCTCAATAAAATTAATAAAATCAAGCGCATCTTCATTCAAGAAAACGGCCGGGAGCCCACCTACGAGGAATTGGCCAAAGAGCTTAATCTCGATGAGAAAAAAATTAAAAATATCATCAAGATCTCTCGAGAACCAATATCGCTCGAAACACCGGTTGGTGATAGCGACGATGCCACCATCAAAGATTTCATCGAGAACGAGAACGAATGCTCCCCCTCTGAAACGATTGCAAGTAACGATTTGAAAGAGCGAGTGCGCGAAGTGTTAAAATCACTCACCCCTCGCGAGGAAAAGGTGCTTAAAATGCGCTTTGGTATCGACGTTGCCTCAGAACACACTCTTGAAGAAGTGGGGAAGGATTTTTCCGTAACTCGTGAACGTATCCGGCAGATTGAAGTTAAAGCTCTCCGTAAACTTCGCAACCCATCTCGAAGCAAAAAGCTACTCTCTTTCTTTGAAAAGGATGCAAGCGCATTGCCCCTGGATGATGATCAGGACTACACAAATGATCAAGATGAGGATATGTTGCTTGATGATGATAAAGAATAGATATAGATAACGAAAAAGAAAGGATCGTACGATACTAATGGTTCCCCTCCTTGCTCAATTGAACGTATTAATCGTTTTATTTTTCTTGGCACTCTTTGTTCGGGCTATTTTTGCTTTTATAGAAACAAGCATTACCGCATTGCGCCTCTTTAAGCTAAAAGAGCTCGCCAAGGAAATGGGATCGCGCTATGAAGCACTCTTTCAATGTCTTGAAAAGAACCCTCATCGCGTACTGATCACCACGTTGATCGTGAGCAGCTTTGCCGATGTCACCTGCGCAGCATTGGGACCAACGATTATGGAAGCGGTGTTCCATCATTTCAACTTTTCTGCCGGCTTGGGATTTTCGGCAGGAATCGGTGTCGCCGGCCTTATGATCATTCTCTTTGGCGAAATTCTGCCAAAAAATCTCGCACGATCCCGCGGGGAACGATTATTCCGATCAAGCATTTGGCTCATCAATATCGTCTATTATGCGCTCTACCCTCTCACCTCGATCCTGATTCGATTCTCCGATAGCATTTTGTATCGAATTGGCGATGGTAAAAAACAAACAGATGGCGGCGAATGGATTTCATCTGAACGAGAAATTAGATTTTTAATCGATTACATCCACGCACAAGGCATCCTGGAAAAAGAAAAAACGGAGATGCTACGTGGCATTTTCGCACTCGGCCACACTCCGGTAAAAGATATCATGGTCCCGGCAACAGACATCGTTTCCATCGATGTATCCACCACAATACCGGAAGTCTTGATCATTTTGGCAAAATATCAGTTTACCCGCCTGCCGGTGTATGAAAAATTTACCCGCCTGCCGGTGTATGAAAAAAAGACCGAAAATATTATCGGGATGGTCCATCAAAAGGATATATTTTTGATGCTCTCCCAAAAGAAAGATCGTACTCTCAAGGATCTGGTACGCCCTATTCTTTTTGTACCTGAGATGGTTAAAATCAATCAGCTCCTGCGAGAGTTTCGGGAACAGCACATGCACATCGCCGTTGTACTCAACGAGCATGGAAGTGTAACAGGCCTGATCACACTGGAAGACGTTCTAGAAGAGATTGTTGGGGAAATCACCGATGAACACGAGCCAGCAACCGAAAAAGTCTTGCCTATGCAGCCTGGCGTATGGCTCGTTGATGCGAGTGTTCCCATCAATGATCTGAAAGCAGTTCTCAACATCTCCTTTACAACCGAGGATTCTATAACTCTCGGTGGATTTTTAACGGAGAAACTCCAACATTTGCCGCAAAAAGGTGAACGAGTACTTTACAAGAACTATTACTTCCAAATCCAAAAAGCGAGCCCTAAACGAGTGAAGCAAGTCCTCATATTTGCGGAAAAAAAAGAACCAAAAAAATAATTGTTGCTCCTATTTTTGGGTGGCCAGTATAGTTGAGGCATCATATCTATACATTCACTCAAACAAAAGGAGTTCGCCATGAGAAATCATGTTCTCGGTGCGTTGTTGTTATGCAGTACCTCTATGAATGCAACAGAATCGATACAACAACAAGATAAAACCCCGCCTCTCCCTCTGTGTGCTTCGTTTGAACGGTTTATGGAGTCGTTTGTTGGATTGTTTAAAAAAGACACGCTGGTGGAGGGAATGGAATCGATTGAAGAGATGACCACTAATCTTTTACAATCGGCATTCAGCATCATGGGAGGAAACGTTGAACCAGCACTCTATAAAGACGGAAACCCGCGTCTGAAATTTCGAGATGAACGGATAGAGCAGGAATTAGCCACATTACTCGTACAACATGCACGCACCATTTCGATCACTCGAAAAGCAGCATCCCCACCAAAAGCGGATTCTGATGGAGAGAACCAAGCAAAGATCTTAACCTTGTTTGCCGGCATCGTAAAAAACTTCTTCAACATCGCACTAGACCCAGAAAATAGAGATAATGTGCTTCCAAATCTCATGGGCATGGCAACCGGCATTGTTGAGATAGGAAGCGAAGTAATCAGATCTGGTGATCTAACCGCTGATGCCGATTTACAGGCAATTAATGCATTCGTTGTGCGCCTTGATAATGCGATCAAACAAGATATGCTCAACATCGTGATACAGAAAACAGAAGAACTGTGGAGCATACCACGTGAAATGTAACGAATGAACTACAAACTACTATGCGGTGTAGCACTAAGCTGCACCGCTCTTTTTAGCACACCAAAACCGGTCTCTCTTCTTGTGGTGGATACGCAAGGAAAAGATGCCTATTATTATCGCAACCTCATAACGCTTGCTACATCAGCAGGATTTACGGTTGATTACAAAAACATATACGATCTTCTTGAAAACTCAGACATCAGCCAGTATCAGGCGCTATTTTTCATGATGAGCCCACAGATGCTCACGATACAACCAACATCATCATTCTTTAACGCACTCCTTTGCGTACTGCCTCGCCTTCACTCGAGCACTATCCCTGAATATTGTTGGAATATTCTTTATTCTTTTGCACAGCAATCCAATAAAGCAATAGGCATCATTCTACCAGGGCACATGCGGTATTCCCCCAAACTGCAAAAACAAGCATACAAAGCTGTACAAAAACTTGGCGCCTTAAAACATCGTGCTAGCCCCACGAAACGGCTCGTCCGGCAGTTCGTTACCTACATCACGAGCCCCGATGCGAGCAAAGGATCTTTATTTGGCACATCGCTCATCAATCCGGGCAATCCCACCTTTCCCACCATCACCGATCGTAAGGGAAAAGACATCACTAAAATAATTAATCCGGACACCAACGAAATAACCGCCATCCTTACTCCCATTGGGCGTGAACGATACGATGAGCGCATACAGCGCGCATTTCCCGTGGGCTTACTGATCAAAGATGCCCCAAAAAACAACCTTTATCTCATCAGCAAAACGTCTGAGTTTGATTTTGCAGATCTTTTTGAGCATTTTTTCAAAAACCCCTTTTCAATTGAAGATCGCAATGAACTGCTCAATGCCGCACAGGAAACGCTCCTTTCATGGCACGATACCTACAGCACTAATCAAATTACCATTCCTGCACAACGGCCAAAACTTCCACACCAATTCACTCGCTCCTATCTGCAAAAAGAAAAGGAGCGCATTGCCCTGCAACGAAAAGATCATATCAATAAAGCACTTTATGGGTGGACGCTCGATGAGGGTATTTCATGCGCATGGCTCGATCCATACGACTTTTATGCCTACGAAGATGCAAAACAAAAGCTAAAGAAGAAAGTAACCACAACAAACGATCTCGACGAAGCTACTATTAAAAACAAAGTTGAAACGCTCGCCCTCTCGCGAGGAATAAAGCTCATCTACCATGCGAACTTTAATCTTTTATGGTTTGAATTTGTTCCTGAGTGGTACTTGAGCCCCCACGGGCTGAGAAAAGAGCAACGAGAAGAATATGTACAACGCATTACGCGTCTTGGCACACAACTACGTAGTTTCTTTGCCGCGCACAACCGACCACTCCCGAAGATATTTTTCGGCTTAAATCTGACAAGCAATTTCAGAACATATCCTGTCCGAAATCCCGTCCAGGATCTTTATGGCAATACGTACAGTAAAATTCCATGCCCGTTTGATATGAGCCATTTTTGGAAGCCTGAGGTGCTCTTTATTTTTGATGAGTTCATCGAAATCTTCCAAGAGGCGCTTCCCATCGATGGTGTCTTTTTTGATTTTGAAATGTATCATGCGCCCGAGCAAGGAGGCATGTATAGTGATCTGATGGACTTTTCCGATATGGCATGGCGCACCTACTGCACGCAATGCAAGGATACTCATGCCCTACAACTCAAAACCGTAAAAGAACGAGTTACCCACCTGCAAAAAGAAAAACTATTTAGGCACTACTTTACCGCGCTCGAACAAGCAAGCCGCGCGTTAGGAAATAAAATTAAGCAGCATATGCGCACTAAGAAACCAAATCTTATGTTTGGCGCCTATGCACCCACACTTCCCTATTCATGGTTCTATCGCGGCATCATGGCCGGTTTAAGCTCTCCATCAGAACCTCTTTTACTCGCAACATTTAATACCGATTACGCATCCCATCATCAATGGCTCACCAAGCACCACATCCATTTACTACACGGAAGTGCCGTTATGCTTTCCAAATTAAAAAAGCGTGATGATTTTATGATTATTCCCTCTCTGCTCACGCATCATGACTTTGTGTGGTACAATCGCCCATCACGCATGATTTACGAATATACGCAAGAGGAGCTTGATACAGCATGGTGGGGCATTGAAGCAACGCCGCTTGATACAACGAAAACAATGCGGTATACCGCATCAGCCAAACTTCTCCATTTGTCATAAAACCTTTTTAAAAAAATAATTTGCTCTCATTTTGTTTTTATGCTATAACGTATCGATGTAAGCAGTGTTAAAATTTCTCTCACATATCTTCAGAAGGAGTAACGACATGGTTAAGCAGCATGCCGACTTCCACAATACAACACACGCACAGTATCACGTTCTACCTTCCGGTTTTTCGTGTGCTCCTTTTTCTACTACCCACACACCTTTTATTAGGGGGATGCAGCACATCATTCGTTAACCACGAGTTCCGCTGCAGTTCCCAATAATTCCTAACTATGTATGACTTCTTCCATCATTCGGATTGATGCCATCTCTGTATCATGAGGAGTAAAACAATGAGTCGAGAACTACTACTAGCTGGTGTGTTAATCTCCATATCAACAGTACTGAAAATCTTTTCAGTGGTGGCCCTGTGCAAAGCACCCACACATTTTGATGAACTAGAGCACCGTTTGCGTCTTGCATCACCACGCAGATGCCAGCAAACCAGCCAATTGCACATTTAATTAGTTTCAAATCCCTAATAATCAGGGGCAAGGAGCCAGCTACACGGGCCTGGCTTTCCCTTACCCCCAAACCCTTTACCCAAAGGCATCTTTTCTGATATAGTTAAAGGAGAAGATAAGAATCCAGTCAAAAAGGATAGGGGGAAACCATGAATAGCACAAAATCATTTATCGCCATGGCGTTGATTACCAGCTTGGCAATGCAACCAATCGCTGCCCAACCAGTTGAGCAAACAGCAAAGCGACAAAGCAAAATCGTCAAACAACTCGAAGATTCCTATAAAAACCTTACCCAGCATCTGAAATGCGCAGTCAAACGAAACTGCACACCGGAAGAAAAAAAGCGTATTCGAAGAACCGCTCTTGCAATCATCGGAACACTCATTGCGGCCTACCTGGTTAAGCGCGCGTGGCCGCGAAGAGTAGCTCCTCCTCCCGCTCCTCAAACAGCCGAAGAAAGGCTTGCACAAACTAGAGACACCTACCTTTCGCAACACAAGGCGCTGAGGCTAGTAGTCGACAAGCATCCAGACGTGGGGGATGATGTTACATTTCAGGAGCAACTGCAAACAGCAAACAGGCAGGCAGGAGCAGGAGCGTATTACAATGCTCTCAGAGACCTTAATATAGCATCAGCAAGAGCTCAGGAGCTCATCAGCAAATAACACCAAATCTCCCCCTGTATCATCTGCTCATTTTCCGCTATACTAGCCTGTATGTAGGCAGTGCAGTATAGAGGAATTCCTATGTTTATAGCATCTCCACCTCCCCCACCACCAAAACCGATCATCGTCTGGGTACATGGTACCCGAGGCAGCAGTTTTATGCCCTGGGTGGAAATGAACAAACCCTTGAAAAAGCGAATCGATTCGCTCACGCGCACCCCCAAAGGGCTTCATCCTCTCGCTAATCTCAACCAAGAAAGCAAATCACACAAACTCCTCACCGCCCTGTCTGAAGCAGATCCGGAACAATTCCCCTATGAATCGATTTATGCCTTTGGCTGGTCGGGCAAGCTGGATGGACCAAGTCGCAAAAAGGCTGCGCAGCGATTATATGCCGCATTGGGCGAGTTGACCGCCACGTACAAACGGACCTATGGCATAGCGCCACCAATCATCCTTATATCACACAGCCATGGCGGTAACGTTATTTTACATATGGCCCCCTTTTATCAGCAGTACGATGATATCGCGATTAAAAAAACAGTTCTGATCGCCTGCCCAGTACAGCAAGACACTGCTTCCGCGCCCAATAATCCCCTTTTTGGAAAGGTCTACTCATTGCACTCCCACGTTGATATCGTTCAAATAATGGATCCACAACGCCTTCAACCCTATCGAGAGGCATTCCTGCAATGGCAAGAAACCAAATCATGGACTCCGCTCAAAGAGGCATATCTTTTGAGTTTAGAACAACCACTATTTTCTGAGCGCCATTTTCCAACAAGCAGTAGGCTCATCCAGGCCAATATTTGCTGGAACAGCTTCACGCCGTATAGCGATCCACAGGCATCCTCCACCAACAAACTAGAAACGTTCATTAATTGGGCAATGAACCACCTGATCCAGCAAAAGCGCGGAGTCCTTCACTCCGAGTTCATCACGCCAGAATTTATACAGCATCTTCCTGTAATTCTTACACAGCTTGATAAGCGCATGGCTACAGGAAATCTACCTAAGCAAGATATTGATATCGTGATTTAACGCCACTCTTTCCTACCTCTAGATTTTTACACCTACATGGTCTAGCTTGTATTAATGTAAAAAAAGAGTAGCTGGAGAGTAGCGTGAAGATTACTCATTCAATCAGTTTTATCGTGTCTATCGCGTGTATAACGCCAACCAATTGCTACCATAAAATCATGAAGAAAAAACTGATCGTCTCCTACGCTCGCCGACTACGCCCACGCTCAAGCATTCGTCTTTCAAACCCACCCATCACCGTTTGGATACATGGAACCCGCTTTATCAGGCGCCCCATGTATGACAGTTTTTTTGAAGGAACACCCCGCCTCAAGCTCGCAAAACATGCTCCCTCAGAATATTACATGCGCACTATTGCGCGCACGCTCAGTAAAACTGATCCCGCACGGTTCCCTTTCGAAACATTTTATATCTTTGGCTGGTCGGGTAAACTACGGGCTGCTGCCCGGGAGGACGCCGCAAATCATCTCTATCGCAATCTGAGCAATCTGGCTACCGCCTATGAAAAACGATATCAAAAAAGCCCTGTTATCAGAATTATCACTCATAGCCACGGAGGCACGGTTGCCCTTAATCTGGCAAAAGTACAATCTTCACCATCATTCCGCATTAAGGATCTCATTCTCTTGGCCTGTCCTGTACAAAAAAATACACGCAATTATATTGCCGATCCTCTATTTGAAAAAGTATACGCTCTATGCTCAAGCCTTGATATGGTACAACTCCTTGCTCCACAAATTATTAGCAACGTCTATCGCACTAAAAAAGGGCATCTACGATCAAAAATGGAATGGCCGCCTTTTTCATATCGCTGCTTTCCCGGCAATCCAAAGCTCATTCAGATAAAAATTAAAATGAATGGCCGCGCCATTTTCCACCATGAATTTAATGGCAAACCATTTATTCGGGTATTGCCCCGTATACTCACCACGATTAATAGCTGGAAAAATGAGCAATGGTGCAATGAAAACGGAGCGTATCTTCTGTGTGTGTATACACCAACACCCAAACGGCTTTTACGAAAGCAGCTTGCGCACCGCTTGCATAATGGCAGCAGCATCAATACCTGCATCAGCTAGAAGCTCTGCAGGTTTTCCTGAACGAGGCAGTTTGGTTACTGCAAGATTGTTGATATGCAGATCATCGTTGCACAACGCCGCAGCAACTGCTTCCCCCAAACCACCTTGCAAATAATGATCCTCCACCGTTACCACTCGTTTGCCAGATGCTTTTGCCACAGAACGTATTGTTTCCACATCTAATGGCTTGATCGAATAGAGATCGATTACTGAAATCGAAATGCCTTCTTTTGCAAGCTGCTCGTGTGCTCGAATAGCTTCAAAAAGGGTAACTCCTGCACCAATCACGCATACCTGATCAGCATCCAACTGCTTTACCACCTTGCACCCACCAATTTCGAAGGTTTCGTCATTTTTATAGATGATCGGCGTCGCCATGCGTGTTGTACGCAAATAGCTAATACCGACATCATAGTTCGCCATTTCATGTACTAGTTTATAAGCACTCACCGCATCAGAAGGATACAAGACCACCGAATCGGGAAGAGCACGCACCATGGCAATATCTTCAAGCGCCATTTGAGACGGGCCGTCCTGGCCAATTGAAACCCCTGCATGTGATCCAACCAATCGTAATGAAGCGTTGCCAACGGCAGCCATACGAATCTGATCATGTGCACGAGATAAAAAAGCACCAAACGTGGAGATGAAAGGAATTTTTCCTCGCCGGTTAAATCCAACTCCCATGCTCACCATATTCTGTTCAGCAATAAAACATTGGAAAAATCTATCCGGATGCGCCTTTTCAAACAGTTCTGCATAGGTAGAATTCTTTACTTCAGCATCGAGGCTCACCACCGTTTGGCAAACATTGCCAAGCTCAGCAAGCGCAACCCCATACACTTTTCGCGTAGCAATTTCATCACCCATCGTAAATGCAGGCTTTTTCATGATCCCAATTTCGCACGGTATGTCGCGCGGTTCATCTTCTGGCAGCGTTGGTTTCCACTGAAAAAAAGACGGTACTGCTGCATCGGGGAATCGTTTTTTTAGCTGATCAAGCGCCTCATCAAGCTGCCCAGGCTTTAATGCTTTGCCATGAAACCCCTCTTTATCCTCAAACAGATCTACTCCATACCCCTTTTTTGTTTTTGCAATGATTATTGCCGGCTTATCCGAAACGTTTCGCGCTCTATCCATCGCTTCCATAAGCGCTTTAATATCGTGCCCGTCGACTATAAACGGCTCCCAGCCAAATGAAGCGAACATTTTCTTAAATCGATCCGGTGCATCCCCTTCTAACGCCTCCATCGTGGGAGTAGTTTGGCCAAGACGATTGCAATCGATTATGCCAATCAGATTGTTCAACTTATAAAAGGCGGCAATTTGTGCTGCTTCCCAAATACACCCTTCTGATATCTCGCTATCTCCCATCAGCACAAATGTTTTATACGAACGAGTATCAAGCTTTGCACTCAACGATTCCCCCGCACCAATCGAAAGACCAATACCCAGTGCCCCGGTTGACGCTTCCGCATACGGAAAACGCAACGTTGGATGCCCTTCAAGAACCGAATCAAATGAGCGATAAGAAAGAAGATCTTCTTCAGTTAATTGCCCCACCTCCTTCCACGCAGCGTATAAAATCGGCGCCGCATGCCCCTTGGACAGAATAAAGCGATCGTTATTCGGATTATTAAAATTTTTCGGATCATATCGCATCGCATAAAAGAAAAGAACGGCCATAATATCAGCCGCAGAAAGAGAAGAAGTTGCATGCCCAGAACCAGCATTCGTCGTCATTTTTAATGACCATTCACGCATCCTATATGCCGTCTGCTCCAAAAAAGAAATCAATTCCATTGCTACCACCCAACGCTAAAAAAGATAGTTATGTCAGCTGCTTATCGTACCAATAACCAGATAAAAGTTCAAAATTATGACACCAGTGCTACACTGGGCGCAATCGTACGTCACTCATCACTTTATAGAAGGATGTGCCATGAAAAAATCAATCGTACTTCTCGCTTTTCTTGCAATAGGCGGAACCATGTTGGCGGGAGAAGAAGAGGATGAAACAGTACTGTTAATGCGGTGTATTGGTCAATATCAAGAGATACAAGGTCGTGTAACAAAGGCAACCGAACTGATTAGGAGCGCAGAATTCTCGTGTGATGATCGAGAAAAAAAGCTACCCGTGGCATACGCTGAATACGAAACCGCTTCGCAAGAACTTGAGACGTGGATCAGAACCCATCTTCAATTCGCTTCAACTTATATATATGAACAAGTTCGTCGCACCAGGGGCGAAAGACCGTGTTCCCCCGAAATCTTCACTTTTTCTTCTCCTTGTTCCCGCGCCAGTTCTCCCGCCGTGCCCACGTGATAATCTTATCCACATATTGAGCACCGATAGACATATGCTTGCGCGTTGAGGACATGACTTTTCGCCAATATTGGCGCATCGTTTCTCTCGATTTTCCGATCATTTTTTTCATAAATGTTCCTTTTTTTTCTAATCGTAGCAGGTCGGCAGCTTCACAAACAAGAACCCTTCAAAAACATAGATAAATACTCCATTTCCGCTACACTAATTAGCATGAAACAGACCTACACCCGGCTTTTGCATAAAACAGCACAATACATCACCATCCATCTTTTTCTCACACTCGCATCGATGCCCATACTTGTTGCCTGGGGATTGCCACTCTCTCGCCTCTCCCTGTTTGGCAACTTCTTTTTTAGCCCTGTTCTTTTTTTATTTCTTCTGCTCTCATCCGCGGTGTTCTTTTTTGAAATTATGCATGTGCCCCACGGGTTTATCGCCTGGTTACTTGAAAAGCTAACATTTCTTTGGAAATGGATATTACCCCTTCATGGCAGCGATACGTTATATGGATTTAGCAAACCTCCATTATGGCTTCTGTTTACACTCGCCATTATCCCCTTTGCGCTCATTGCTCATCCCCGCATGCGTTCTTCAAAGTATCGCATCATCGGCCTGGCAGTTCTCCTTATTTTGAGCATGATGATAATCCAATCAGCCTCACGCCAACAAAGCGCTTGCACCCACATTCCATGTTATGGCGGAGAACTCACACTGCTTTACCAGAATGGCAAAACAGTGCTCATCGATCCCGGCTATATTGGCAGACGTATTTCAGCACCATCGTGGGTCGCCTACACGCTCACGCCCGAACTGATTGCAAAAACGGGGAGACTAACCATTGATCATCTTATAACGCTCAAACCCGGCATCATGACGTTTGAGGCAATCCGCACATTGGGTGAAACAATCAGCATACGCAACTTCTACGCTCCCTACATGTATGGAGAACTTACCGGCCCTTTGCGCGTTGCCTGGGGAAAGCTGTATGGCGTGTTACAACAACAAGAAACAAAATTGCATCGCATCTATGAAGAGCAACCATTGGAGCTGGTTGAGGGAACCATCACACTATCCATGTCTTCCCACGGGAAAAAGACATATCGAGAGATTACCTATCCGCATGTCCATATCCGTGGGTTCATTGACGATGAACCGGTGAATTTGTAAGCTGCATCACAGAAATAAAATAATCAAAAAACACAAATCTATAGTAAACATCCTTCATGATACTCACCACCTCAATCTCGTAACGGTATAAAAGGATCAGAGTATGACAAGTGGAAAAGTACTTTTTGTAGTAGCCCATAAGGGATATCAGCCCGTTGAATACACAGAACCAAAAAAAATATTGGAAGATGCCGGATTCACCGTAATCACCGCAAGCGATCAAGCAAAAACGGCAACCGATAAAGATGGAGGTGCCACCCACGTAGATCTCACGCTATCAGAAGTAAAGGTAGAAGATTATGATGGGGTGTTTTTTATTGGGGGACCTGGCGCGTTGGAGCATCTTGATAATCCTCAAAGTTATAAGATCATCAAAGAAACCGCTGAAAAACATCTGCCGCTCGGCGCCATCTGCCTATCTACCCGTATTTTGGCACACGCCAATGTCCTAACGCGCAAACGTGCCACCGGCTGGAACGGAGACAACGAGCTGGAAAAAATATACGAAGAATATGACGTGAAATATACGCCCGAGCCGGTAGTGGTAGAAGAAAATATAATCACGGCGGTAGGCCCTACCGCCGCGAAAACATTTGGTCAGGAAATTGTTGTGTTACTGCACAATAATAAGGGATGGGGGTAATCGTTATTTATACGAAAGCATCCGCTCAAGTATGATGTATACTCGACTATTTGTCCCTTGTGTTATTTCAGCAATATCTTTTGCTGCACGAAGCACATTTGATGGATATCTCTTTGCCCAATAACGGGGCTCTTCTTTGAACTTCAGGAGCAACCTCGAATTTTGCTCTGTAGCTGCATACAAAAGTTCCTTATGTGCCGGATCAGTAGCTTGCCAATCTTCCGAAAATCTTACAACCAGCGGGCCATCCCCATTTTTCTTCCAA
>JAUUXD010000044.1 GCA_030588705.1 bacterium
CCAGTGGTAGTGGGAATAATATTAAGAGCGGCTGCCCGTGAGCGGCGTAGATCAGAATCTTCTACATCAAGGAGCACTTGAGCATTTGTGTAGGCATGTACGCTGGTCATAAAACCACTCTCAATGCCAAATGCATCATTGAGCACCTTGAGCGTGGGAATAAATGCATTAGTGGAGCAGCTTCCTAAGGAAACGATGTGATCAGTTGCCGGATTAAATTTGTCTTCGTTTACCCCAGGAATAATGGCAATATCTTCTTCTTTAGCTGGTGCAGTAATAAGAACATAGGGTGCACCAGCGTCAAGGTGGAGTTGGGCTTGATCTCGTTTGGTAAAACGACCAGACGATTCTACTACCCAATCGATATTGTACGAGGCCCAATCTATTTTTGAGGGGTCTGGTTCGGCAATGATTTTTATTGATGTATTGTTTACTACGAGTGTGTTACCGTCCATTTCAACTGATCCGGGGAAAGTTCCCATGAGTGAATCATATTTAAACATATGGGCTACGTTTTCAGGATTGGCTGGCCCGATATTAATCACGGCTATGGTAAGCTGCTTTTGTGCTGTTTCGTCTTGCATTACGGCGCGAAGGAAATTTCTTCCAATACGCCCAAATCCATTAATGGCGACGGTTATCATACGAATCCTTTTTCAATTTCATTATTTATGCCAGCATTGTACTTTTTGTAGCATAGCATCTTCGTCCCCATCCGGTAAAATGGGGAGCTCTAAGATAAGGGGGATGGAAGAAAGGCGAGGATCCAACGCAAAGGTTTTCAAGGCACTTTCTCCGATACATCCGTTGCCGATTGCGGCATGTTTATCAATGCGGGATCCTTGTTCGTGGGCTGCATCATTCAAATGAATAAGTTCCACATTCTCAAGCCCCATGGTTTGATCGATAAGTTCAATAAAATCATTTTGTTTATCCGGATCAACCAGATCATATCCATACGCATGGGCATGTGCCGTGTCAACGCAAAAGGTGACCTGCTCTGGCCGTTCTAATTTTTGTTTGAGATGATAAAAATCTTCTAAATTACTCCCCACCGATGAGTTGCCATGACAGGTATTCTCAAGAATAAAGGTCATAGCGGGTTCATCCTTCGTGATTTTGTTCAACACGTGCGCAAGAGCATCGATTCGATCGGCATGATTGCTGATACCCACCGCCGATCCGGGATGAAGAATAAGGTGGGAACATTCTAATCGTTTTGCGAGCTCGATTTCCCTAAAAAGAGCCCGATTGCCCCGTTGCTGCAATCCGGCAAGATTAATCCAATAAGAGCCATGAATGTATATCGTGTGGATCTTTGGGCGCAATGCTTGTAATGAGGCGATGGTGTGTGTATCTACCTTAATTAATCTGCGATGAAGTTGATTGATGAGAAAGCATTGAAAGATAGGAGTGCCTAAGCGTACCGCCTCCGATGCAGCATCCATAATCGAATCATTGAGTCGTAGATGTAACCCAATATGCCTCACAGAGTTTCCTTATATTGCTGCAATGTTCGCAGAGCCTCGTGCGGTAGATCTGGCTCCAGAGCAGTTTCAAAACGATTCATTACTTTTTTTAAACCTTCTTTACTGTCCGATTCAAAGCGCATGCTCAATACGGCTTGTGTATTTGATGCCCGCACAATGCCCCATCCGAATGGGAAAGTTACGCGAATACCATCAATGGTTATGATCCTACCATCCTTTTGGCGAAAAAAATACTCCTTGAGCCTTTCCACGATCAGATTCTTTTTCTCTTCAGGGCATGCAAGCCTAAATTCTGGAGAGCTATATTTTGGGGGAAATATCGTAATAAGCTCCACGGGCGATTTGCCGGTTTGTTGCACTATTTCGAAAAAACGGAGCATTGCATAGATGCCATCATCATAGCCAAAGGAGCGATCCTTAAAGAAAAAGTGGCAGCTCAGTTCTCCGCCCAGTAGCGCATTGTGTTTGCGCATCATGTCTTTGATAATCGAATGCCCAGAGGGAGACATGATAGGCTGTGCACCCCATTGCTCTAATAGCTCGGTAAGCCCTAATGAGCTTTTAATATCAAATACCACCCCCGCCTTCGGATGCTCTTTTAATAGATACTGCGCAAACACTGCAAGTAGCTGATCGCCCGGAATAAGCGTGCCGTCTTTTTTCATTACTGCCATTCGATCGCAATCCCCATCGAGGCCCACGCCAAACGCAGCATCAGTGGTTTGGAGCAACCGTTTTACCTCTTGCATATTTTTTGCCACCGTTGGATCAGCTTCATGATTTGGGTAGGTTCCGTCCACTTCGGGGTAAAGCAGCGTGATATTTTTCCAGTTCATTTGTTCTATAAGCTGAGGAAGCACCGTTCCGGCAGCGCCATTGCCACAATCGATGATCACCTTCTGATCGAAACTGTTTAGATCGGCAAACTGTTCGCGTAGATAATCCAGGTAGAGGGGAATAATAGGAAAGTTACGAACGGTGCCGATACGGGGAGCGTCAACATGTTTCTTTTCTTTATAAAGTTGCTTGATAATTTGAAGCTCTTTACCCCAAACAGATTCAGTGCCTAAGCAAACCTTAATGCCGTTATACTCTTTCGTGTTATGCGATGCGGTGATCATAAGGCCGCCATCAATCGGCTGGGTATACAGCGCAAAATAAAGGGCTGGAGAAGGGCAAATGCCGAGAAAGAGCACATTGATGCCGCTATCAGTAAGCGCGCGGCAGAGCTCTTCTTTGATGGCGGGTGAATGGGTGCGCCCATCCATGCCCACGGCAATTGTTTTTACGTTTTGATTATGTGTTTTGAAGTAGTAGGCAATAGCGCGTGCAAGATCATAGACCTGATCAATAATCAGTTCCTGCCCCACCTTGCCTCGTATATCATACTCACGAAAAATAGTATCGTTCACAACTCCCCTACCATGTCCTATAGGTTTTGATAGGCTCAAACCTACCATCAATTTTTGCAAAGCTCAAATGAAGAAAACCCCGACACTTCCGCTCGCTCACTCATCAAAAACGTGGTACACTTTTGCCTGTTATTTTATCAAGGATACGAATCAATGATTCCACACAAAATACAGCTAAAAAATTTTTTAAGTTATGGCGCTGAACTGCAAATGATTGATTTCACGCCGTATCGCCTCATTTATCTTTCTGGTAAGAATGGGCATGGTAAATCTGCCTTATTAGATGCGATGACCTGGGCCCTCTGGGGGCAAGCGCGCAAAACAACGAATGCAGTTAAACCGGATCAAGGACTGTTGCGCCTTGGCCAAACACACATGATCGTGATTTTTGATTTTGAACTGAATGGGCAGATGTATCGGGTGCGCAGAGAGTTTGAAATTACGAACAACAAACCGGTTGCCCATCTTGAGTTTGGCATTTTGAATCCAAGCACCAATGAGCTCACCTCGCTGACCGATAAAACAATACGGCTCACGCAAGCGGTGCTTGAAAAAACGATTCGGCTCGATTATGAATCATTTGTGAACTCTGCCTTTTTGCGCCAGGGGCACGCGAATGAGTTTTCTCAAAAATCTCCCAAAGATCGCAAAGATATTCTGGGAACCATTTTAGGATTGCAGCAGTTTGATTTGCTTAAACGGCGGGCAATGGATCGCGCAAAAGAGACGATAGCACAGCGCCAAGCGATTAGTGCGGTTCATGACACCATGACGCAGCAGCTCAGTAATGAGAAAGAGGTTGCAGTGCAGTTTGAAACGGTTGGCAAAGAGTTGGGCGAGATTGGCAAAAAGGAAGAAGGGCAATGCCGAGAGCAGGAGCAGCTTGCAAAAGAGCGATCAGCATTTGTTGAAAAGCAAAAAGCGTATGAGCTTCTTATGTTCAAAAAGCAGCAACATGAGAGCGCAGTGCGCAAGCAGCTGGAGCAGTTCCGCGTGCAGGTTTCGCGTTGGCGGACGGTGAATAGAAAGCAACGTGCGATGCCAAACTATTCTGATCTTGAGAAGCAGAAGAAAGAGGGCGGGGCGCAGCTAGAGCAGTTCCAAAAAGTTCTTCATGGTCGGTTGCAGCTGCAAGAAAAGATGCTGAAATGTAAAACAGAGTTTCAGAATAAAAAGGTGGCGCTTGAGCAGCAGTATGCGGCAAATTTGCAAACATTACAGTTAAAGCAGGAGCGCCTTTCGTATGAAAAGAGATCGGTGGTGGCGTTGCAGATAGAGCACGCGAAGCGCGCACAGGAGCTTGATCAGCAAAGCGCGCTGTTTTTAAAAGAAGCTGAAGCACTCAGTAAGAACTGTTGGGTATCTGAGAAGATGCAAAAAGAGGAGGCACAGTTTGAGAAGCGCAAAAATATGTATCAGCAGTTTGTTGCAAAAGGGAGCTGGCTTCGCGCAGAGCGTGATGTGCTCAAGCAAAAACATGAATTTGCGCATGATGATAATCCGAGCTGCCCGATGTGCGAACAAAATCTATCTGCTTCTCGGCGCAAATTTCTTCGAAACAAATTTGAAAAACAGCAAACATTCATCACGCACCAGCTAAGCCGCCTTTTACGGGTGGTCACCATGCTCAAGCAACTACTCGTTGATCAGCACAAAGAGCTTGCTGCGCAAAAGGAGCTTCACGCAAAGCGGGAAGCGGTAGAGAAAGAATCGGCACAGCGGCAGGAGCTGCTTAAAGATCTTTCCAAACAGTTGATGGCATATCAAGCACAGTTAAAAGGAGTGGAGGAGCAACTAGTTCCCTTGCAGCATGAGCTGCAAAAAAAACAGGAGGAGGCTGCCTCTGCTGTCAAAAACGATATAGGCTGTCAGGCGCTCTCCAGGGAGTTGGTAACGTTTGAAAAAGCGTTCAGTGAACTTCATTATGATGAGCAGACACATAAAACAGTGCAGAAAAAACTGCAGAATGTGGAGCAGCAGATTGCGGAGTATGTGCAGACTCAGTATGAGGTTCATAATCAGCAAGAATTATCCCAAACGATCAGTCAGTTGGCCTGTGTATTGAAACAACAGAAGAAAGAGGTGGTTCAGTATCAGAAAGAAACTGAGCAATACATATCTCTTTCAAAAGAGGGGGAACTGATTGTGCAAAAAGAAAAGCAGTTGGATGAGCGCTCGCGTGCAGTGCGTGCACAAAAAGAGCAGCTCATGGGCAAGCAGGGAAGCTTAAAAAGTTCGACTGAGCAGTTTGCAAAACTCAAGAAAGAGATGGAGCTGCATCAAGCGCAGATTAAAAAATTGAATGTGGAGATTAGCGATTATCAAACGATTGCATCTGCCGTGGGAAAGGATGGGATTCAGGCGCTTTTGATCGAAGAAGCCATTCCTGAGATTGAGCAAGAGGCAAACTATCTGCTCTCAAAGCTCACAAACAATCAATCACAAATCTTTATTGAATCGTTGCGTGATTTAAAACGGGGAGGCAGCAAGGAAACATTGGATGTAAACATTGCCGATCCATCGGGGATCAGGCCGTATGAACTGTTTTCGGGAGGTGAAGCGTTTCGTATTGATTTTGCATTGCGTATTGCAATCTCCAAACTGCTTGCACGCCGTGCCGGAACCTCATTGCAAACGTTGATCATTGATGAAGGGTTTGGCTCACAGGATGAGGAAGGGCTCTCCTGCATTATGGATGCTATCCATCGCGTGCAGGATGATTTTGAAAAGGTGATTGTGGTTTCCCACTCGCCATCGATGCGAGAGCAGTTTCCAGTGCATTTCATGGTACATAAAGGAGCGAATGGCAGCCGGGTGCAGATTATAGAGCAGGGGTAAAGATCTTTGTTATTGCGCTCTGTCCTGCATACTATCAATATTTTTTTGCAAAAAAATTCGTTGTCGGCGTGCAGCTTTTGTAAATGCTTGCAAAGCTTTCTCTCTTTCTTTTTCTGGTGCTTGATCGTTGAGAGCATCACGATAGGTGTCTTTTGAAGTTTCCCAATCTGCGCGTACGATTTTTTCGAATCCATCGAAGCGTTCTGTGGCCTCATCATACCGACGCAGAGCGTAATCACGCGCCGATTGATCTTCTTGAGTTGCGCATGATAGCTCCCATCGTGCCGTGGTGAGCTCTGTGATCATTGAGTCCACTTCTTCTCTGTAAAAGTGATCTTCCCAAAGATTTTCGCTTTGGGCTTTTTCAGGATCACTGGTTCTTGTTGCTGGTATCGGTTTTTTCCTATTTGAGGCGCTTGGCTCTCGAACAATACGGAAACCATACCAAAAAGCAACAACACTCAACAACCCAAAGCCTTGTTTTGTCAGCCGTATTTTCCGCTTGCGTGTGAAGCCTTTGCGGGTAAATATACGCCCAACATCTTTTTTGAATGTTTTGAACGTTGATTTCGCTTGTTCAACTTTGTTTTTGCTTTCTACCGCAGCCATGACTGGCTCGGTGGCAATAACGGAAACGAGCATAAATGCCAAGATAGTACTCTTGATATTCATGGTTCTTATACCTCTATTTATGTGTATGGATTTTTCCAAACACGGATGACAGCCGGGTGTAAATTATAAGGCACGGTTAAGCAAAGAGTCCCAGATATTAATCCAGCCTTTTCTTTGAATCAGTTCTATTTGCTCTTTAATTATACGTGAAAAAACGTGGTTGTGCAAAAGGGAGGATGCAGGTATATAAGGAAAAAAGGCCCATATTTCTAGGCATGCAGCCGGGTGCAGATTATAGAGCAGGGGTGAATTTAGCTATTCATTAAGCTGTTGTATTCGAAGCAGATCTTCCTTTGCTTCAAGGTACTCCCTTTGAGCGACAGCCCAACTCACTCTTAGCTTTGACGTATCCAAACGAGCTTTAGAAGTCTCAGCCACAGCCCATAGCTTTGCCATCGTTTCAAGCTTTCCTTCTTCTGCTATTGTTTCTAAGTTTACAGCTCTTTGGGCGGTTTTTTTAATGTCTTCTTTTAAGGATTCCATCCTCTCCTTTTTGAGCCTTAAGTTTTCTTGTGCGCTATGTAACCTTTCTTCTTCAGTGGTTTGGGGTGTTGATAGCTTAACGCCGGCGATGATTGAGCTGCTGGCAACAATGGAAAC
>JAUUXD010000014.1 GCA_030588705.1 bacterium
CCGCCGCTCAATAGTTGCTCCTTCCATAGGATCGGGGCAAAAAATGATTGCTCGTCGCTTGCAAGTACCTTATGCGTGGTTGAACTCGTAAGATCATACCGAAAAAGTCCTAAGTCACGATTCACCGCATCCACGTACAAAATCCTCTCCCCTAACTGTCGTGGAAGCAGCGGCAAAAGAGCCTCATAAAACCGATCCTGTTTGCCTAAAAATAAAAATCGTGCCGGCACGCTAAATCGAAAAAGCCGTTCTGAGCTCCAACCACTTTCCTGTTTTTCGATCCGATGGTAGGAAAATTCAACCGACTGATCTCGCCTGCTCATCGCCCGATCATGCTCAATCACAAACCCCTTTTTCTCACTCACCATCCGCAAAAATACAATCGGCCGTTGGGCAAAATCAATAAGCATTTCAGTATCATGCTGCTGCGCCTCATACCAAGCCCGACGCTCACAAAAACTGTCGAGCTCCGGCGAAACCCGATACGCAGTTTTCATGATCCGATACCGCCATCGCTCATCCCGTTCTATATAAAAAAGCTCATCCGCCACCTTCTGTGGATAGAGGCAATCCGCCTTATCTTTCATACACAAAGGAGAAACGTCTCCATCCAGACTGATATGAAACAGCCCAAAATGGTCAGCATATTTCCCGTGGGTATAACAAGATCGCACATCAATCCAATGGACCAGTTCCACATTATATAGCGGAGCATCAAACTCAATGGTGCGTGGAGATCGCTTTACTAACTGCTTTATCTTTAATAACCCCTGATCAATAAAACTAAAACTTCTACCATCCGGCAGCATCTGAAACCCTGCGGGCGTCAAGCGGGAAAGGAGCATTTGCTGCGCCTGTTTGGTCTTGGGATTCCATCCCCACAGCTCAATATGACTAGGTGTTTTTTGATAGATCAGATAGATAAGAGATTGGTGCGGATCGGCACCCACCGGATAAAGGAATTCTCCGGCACAAACCGGAGAACTCAAAAAAATTAGGAAATGCAAAAACTTACTATGCAAAGGACTCTCCTTTTCCATCGCGACATCTATCCTACTGAATCAGGGTAAAGAATACAACATAAAAAAAATTGTGTATAAAAAAACCACCGCACTGATTAGAAACCAGTGCGATGGAAAAAAGGAGAGTAGTAATGAAGCCTCAATTAAATTTTTCATTTGGGGATAAACAGCCAAATCTAGTCTATTGCAAAAGTAGGAAATGTCAAAAAACTCACTTAGCCAACTGTCCCAAAATTTCAATACCAAAAGGCTCATTATGTCTATTAATATAAAGGTTTTTATTACAGTTGTCAACATGCCGAATAAAAAAACAGCTTATTATTCCGATAGTAATTTCAATATGTCAGGTTTGAGGAGTACCCTCCCAGGGAAACGATCCGATCTGCCAGAAATCCCCCGGTGGATGGGGAGGTAAAGATCAGTTGGGTCCCCAGGCCCTGGAGCGCCTCCAGAAGCACTGATGCATGATCCTGATCAAAATCGGTCATAAAATCATCCAGGAGAAATATTCCTGGATGCCCCTGCATAGATAGGAGCTTGAGCTGTGCCATTTTAATGAGCAAAACAATCAGTTTCTGCTGCCCCCGAGAGGCAAAAAGACGAGACGGCTGCCCATGGAAACTGATCAAAACATCATCCAAATGGCTCCCAAATAAGGTCCGCTTATAGCGCTTTTCTTTGGAATACAGATCCAAATGTTCTAGATCAAACTGCTCAATAGAATCACATAGATTCAACTTAGGCCGGTAGGAGAACATAATGTCGGATAGCTGGGGAAGGTAGGCATCCCGCAGCAGGCTCACCTTCTTTTGCAATGAAACGAGAACTGTTTGTCGAAGCTCTTGAACCTCTTTTGATTTCTCCCAAAGCTGCTTGGTTAAAATGGCATAGGTATCCATGTTGGAATTTGGAGCACAAAGAAGCGCATTCCGTTGATCAACTAGTTGCCGATAGATACGCACAAGGTGTCCGTAATTCTGATCGGTTAATAATAAAAACTGATCTAATAACGTACGCCGTTCCTGCGGTCCTCCTTGCACAATCTGAAGATCATCTTCGGTGACGCTCAGCACTTTATAGTAGGTCATTAAGTCTTTATAGGAAGATACCGTCTGCTGATCAACTTTCACCAGCCGTTTGTTGTGAGAAAAGCCCACCCGAATAGTGTGGGTCAGTTGGGATTCACCATGCATAGCAACCTTGATAAAAAACCCCTCTTTCCCAAAAGAGATAAGCTCTTTCGTGGTGCGCGTCCGGAACGAGCGCAAATAACAAGCATAATGAAGGGCCTCTAGAATAGAGGTTTTTCCAATACCATTTGCCCCCTCCAAAAGAACCAGCGGTCCATCAAAATCCAGATCAAACTGATCAAAGCATCGAAAATGTTTTAGATGAATATGTGAAAGTTGTATTCCCACATTATTGACCACTCGTTTGGGCTACCGGCATCACCAAATAAACCACGTTATACTCTTTGTCGTTCGATTCGAAAATGATCGGCTTCGTACTATTCTTAAGATAAAATTGTACGCGATCTTCCGAAAACACTTGGAGACCACTCAAAAGATACGGAGCATAAAAGCGCATATCCATTGTTTCCCCAGTAAAATCAGATAATAGCAGTTCTTCATCAAGCCTGCCCACTTCTTTGTTTTGTATTGAAACCTTTAAACTATCGCGAGAAAAACCAAAGTTGGTAGCAATAAACTGTCCCGAGAGCAAGCAGGCCGAACGACGTAATGTTTTAACCAGATGGGAACGATCCACTTTAGCAGGAATAAAGGATTGCTTGTTGAGTATTCCCTTATATTCAGGAAACTTGTCTCCCAACAGCTTGGTAAAAAAATTAAATGATTCGCCAGATACCACCAGCTGATTGCCGCACGTTCCAATAAAGAGCGACTGTTCATCCAATCCTTCCAAAATCTTTTTGATTTCAAATACAGCACGGCGTGGCAGTAGCCAGGTTTTTGATTCATCAAGAGAGTATTTTTTAGAATACACTTGCGCCAAACAGTGGCCATCAGTGGTCGTCATTTTCAGCGTAGAGTTTGAAATCTCGAAAAGCAGGCCATTAAGCGCTGGATTTGCATTATTTTGCGGAATTAAAAAGGCAACCTTATTGAGCATCCCCAACATAAATTTCGCATCAATCTGCATAAGGTTTTCTATGCGCTCCGGAAATGGAGGAAATTGCTCTGGATCCTTTATGTTCAAAGCAAGCTTCACTCCTCCTGCTTTCAAATGAAGCTGCGTATCAGTGAGCGTAAAATCTATGTCCCCCTCAAGCTCTTTTACCAAATCAAAGAGCCGTTTGCCCGAAACGAGAAACATCTTCGTTTCGCTCATATCGCTTTGTGAAAGCTGATAACTCGATTGCAAGCTTATTTCCAAATCAGTACTTTTTAATACCAACTCTTTATGTCCCACCTGAAATAGAATAGAGGTGGTTACATCCAACGTAGTGCGTCTATTACAGATCGGCTGCATAGAAGACAACACAGCTAAGAGAGACTTCTGCCCAACAACGAATTTATTTTCCATAAAAACTCCAGCGATTCAACAAACAAAAATGACTTGCTTATACTACTATTTTTGCAGAATTTCTCAATGATAATCGCATAAAATAATCAATCGCAAGAAATATAATCTTGTTACTCTCAATCGCTCTCCCCGATCGCCCTGCTGTGTCCGGCAAAGCCCTGTGCGAAGACGGAAGTCTCTCGAAGGGTCATTTCGAACGCGGATGTTTTTTATCATAAATTGTACGTAAATAACTGGTATCCACATGCGTATACGCTTGTACCGTTGAAAGATGCTCATGCCCCAACAAAATCTGCAATGATCTCATATCTGCTCCCTTTTTGAGCATATGTGTTGCAAATGAATGGCGCAGTGTGTGAGGAGAAACCGGACGTTTGATCCCTGCTTTTCTCCACAACTGTTTTACGATAAACCAAAACGCTTGGCGAGATATTGGACGTAGTTTGCCCCCATAGAAAATAGGAAAAAGGTGTTCCGTTGTTCCATGTTTTTTCAGAAGCGTTCCTCTATCATGATTAATATACGTCACCAGCATGGAAATCATCACCTCAGGGATGGGGATCATGCGCTGTTTGCCCCCTTTACCATCCACTCGTATATAACCCGAATCGCATTGCACGTTCCCCACCTTCAAGTTCACGAGCTCACTCACGCGCATCCCCGTCACATACATCGTGTAGAGCATCACCATATTACGCTTACCAATAGGCGACTCATCTTGTGATGCAGCATCAAACATCTGCTCAATTTCAGCCTCAGAAAGATACTCTGGCAACCGATGCGGCAATTTCGGCATCGTCAACTCTTTAGCGTGGTTGGTAATACCAAACTGCTCCACATACGTGTAAAATCCCTTCAAGGCCGCAATTTTTCGCGCAACAGAGCGTATGGAAAGATTCGCATCACGCAAGAAGGCTATAAAATTGCTTAAATGGGCGGGCTCCACCACCTCCAGGCTGGCCAATCCTTCACGCTCTAAAAAATTCGTAAATTGACGCAAATCCCGCTTATAGGCAACAAAGGTGTTCTCTGCTACTCGTTTCTCCGTTAAAAGATAGGATTCGAATTTGGTAATCAGGTCCGCAACCGTCATCATGCTCCTTTTTGATATGCGCGCATTGTAGCATGATCTGAGGGCAACGGGAATAGGAAAATATAACCCCATCTGACAACCCTTGGTTTTCAAGCATCAAAGTGAGTATACTGGGCGATGAAGAAGATTAATAACCCACATTCAAAGGAACCGGTATGAAGAACCTCAAATTCCTCCTTCTCGCCATCATCGCCATAGCAGGCAACATACACGGCGCAGAGCTACGTCTCAACAAAATCAATAATAAGACCGTCCATAAAATTGAATGGGGAAAGCTTCCATTGCCTGGCATGCTTGGAAAAATGCGGCCAGTGATGATTGATCGGTTCGGCAGCTCCCAACCCAATATGCCATTAATCCCTCCAACTACCCTCTCGTTTAGAAATCCCAACAAACCCAGCCAAGCCGTTTTGGTTGAACTGAAATTAGTACGACGCGTTTTAAAAGGAGGACCCGGTTTTCGAGAAGATCCCAAAGGACGGGAATTTACTGAACTCGATATTATCCTGAGAGACGCCGAAGGTACTATCGTGCAACGGTTAAGCCAACGAATAAACCAAAACTTCATCTATACACTCGATGTTAATCTCAAAGGCCTTAGCCTACAAAAAACTGAGGTTGAGATCATGGGGCATGAAATCTCGACCACTGGGGGAGGACCAAGAGCTGTTCAAACAAATTAAGAGGATATTATGAAAAGAAATGAACTATACGTACTATTTTTAACCGCACTCACCTCATCCACCATTAGCTATGGCTATGAACTCATCTTAAGTGAAATCGTAAACAATACCCCAAACGCAATAACCTTCGTTAGCAGAGAGCTGGCCTATCCAATGCCAGTACCGAGCGTACCGCCACGACCAATGCCACGGGTGAAAACGGAAAGCGAACCATTGGCCTTTCCGATCATCATTCCTGCCCACTCTCGAAAACGAATTGAAAAACAAGTAGTAAACAACGAAGAAAGCGAGTTTGCTCTCGAAATATTCTTTAATTTTAAAGATAAAAATAACAATCTCGTTTCTATCATTGCCCGATCAGGGGAGATCTTTAAATTCGCACCATTGCTTGGCTGGGAGCGAGACGGCATGAAGTTTACCGATCCCAATGCCACCTATCACCTATCATTCGTATTTGAGGGAAAAGACGGCATCGCAGACATAAAAATAGAACGTGCCCGATCAAGGCGTGTTATGAGATCACCAAAAAAGCAGGGGCAGCGTAGGTATTAATACGCCTTAGCAACAAGCACATCTTGCTTGCTCGGCTTAGTGCACGCAAAACATTGATCAAACAGTTTCTCATCAAGTAAACAGCGAATGGTTGCCTGATACTCCTTAAGCTGCGCTTCACATGCCGCGTCACCACACCAGCCTGTTTGATAAAACCCGTTCTGCGATTGCAGCTTTTTGCCAAACTCAGAAAGCTTCGCCTCCTTGAACCACAACGCATCCCGTTTTTGGGTGGCGCGCTCAAGCATTGTTTTTTGAATTGTTGAGAGCAGCTGCGAAACATGCTGTGTCATCTCGTCTAAAGGAACGGTTGATTTGGCTAATCCTAGCCGATCAACCACAATCGCCACGCTCTCTTTTAAGTCTCGAGGACCAATCTCGATGCGCAGTGGCACTCCTTTCATCTCCCAATGGTAAAATTTAGCACCCGGCGTTTTAGTATCGTCCGCATCCACAAGCACCCGAATACCATCAGCTTTCAACTGATCAGCCATAGCCTGCGCAGCCTGAATGACCTCCTGATTATCAGCATTCTTCTTTAAAATAGGCACAATAACCGCCTGAATCGGCGCAACCTTTGGCGGAAACACAAGCCCTTTATCATCCCCATGAACCATTACCACCGCCCCAATAAGGCGGGTAGTTGTTCCCCAACTGGTCAGATATGGATAGACCAATTTTTCTTCCCGATCTTGGAATTTCATATCAAATACTTTGGCAAAATTCTGAGAAAGTAGATGGGATGTTCCCATTTGTAGCGCTTTACCATCAGGCATAAACCCTTCAAATGTGTAGGTTTTTTCTGCTCCTGGAAATTTTTCACTCTCTGATTTCAGGCCAGTCAACACCGGAATGGCAAGCACTGAGTGGGCTAAATCAACGTATTCGTTGAGCATGGTGAGAACCTCTTCATGTGCCTCATCATACGTGGCATGGGCCGTGTGCCCCTCCTGCCAGAAAAACTCCGTGGTGCGGAGAAATGGGCGGGTCCGTTTCTCCCAGCGAACTATATTGGCCCACTGATTAATCTTCAGGGGTAGATCACGCCAGGATTTGATCCAACGAGCAAACATGTGATGAATCATCGTCTCTGAAGTGGGACGGATTATCAGCGGTTCCTCAAGTTTTTTGCCCCCTGCATGGGTGACCACCGCCAGTTCTGGAGCAAATCCCTCCACATGCGCGGCCTCTCTCTTTAAAAATGACTCCGGAATCAAGAGCGGAAACGAAGCATTCTGATGCCCTGTCCTTACAATCCGATCATTTAAATCTTTCTTTATAAGCTCCCATACGGCATATCCGTATGGTCGGATCACCACCGAACCTCGCACGGGAGATTGGTCAACTAGCTCCGCCTGGTAAATTATTTCGTTATACCAATCCTGAAAATTTTTCGTAATATTTGGCAGTGTTTTCATGTGATCCTTTTCGTAAACAAGTATGTTCTTAACCATACAGTATCTCGCCCAAAAGCTCAAAACCTGTTGTAAACCAGGGAAATAAAATAAAACTTGTAACTACAGTATATTTATTTTATAAGTAATTAAAAAAGGCCCCACAGATCGGTCATTTGAAAGATGAGCCTCTATGCAAAAAAACCATAAAATTCGACAAAAATTTGACTACTAATGATTTTTTTTGCCCAAGTATTGATTCCTGGGAACAAAATTGTGTAGCCTTAAGAGTAGGAAATAGTGAAATTCAAAGCACAAAGTGATATATAACCCAAAAAAGGAGATGACCATGGCTCTCAAGAAAAAACGCAGTGCAAAAAAAAGCACCGCAAAGCGCAAACCAGCCAAGAAAAAAACCACTGCAAAGCGTAAGCCTGCAAAACGCAAAACAGTAAAGCGTAAAACAGTAAAGCGTAAAACAACTGCCAAGCGTAAGCCTGCAAAACGCAAAACAGCCAAGAAAAAAACTACCGCAAAACGCAAGCCTGCAAAACGTAAAACAGCCAAGAAAAAAACTACTGCAAAGCGTAAGCCAGCAAAACGTAAAACAGCTAAGAAAAAAACTACCAAACGCAAAACAGCTAAACGCAAGCCTGCTAAACGTAAAACAGCTAAGAAAAAAACAACTGCAAAGCGTAAGCCAGCAAAGCGTAAAACAACTAAGAGAAAAACTGCAAAGCGCAAAACAACCAAACGTAAGACGGCAAAACGCAAAACAGCAAAAAGAAAAACAGCAACTGGCGGTACAAGAAAACGCCGTATGGCTCGTCGCCCACGTTAAGAGCGTTACAAAATATAAAAAACAGTTAATAGGTTTTTTCAGGCTTTCCCTGGAAGGATTTATTAACTGTTTTTTAATTCATCTTGGTAGAAAATATAGATACCTATCCCCACCAACCCTATCGTGGTGAAAAAGCTCATCGATACTCTCTGACCAAAATAAAGTAGATCAAAGAGCGCTGCAAAAAGCGGTGTAGTAAACCCCGCAAATGAAATAAAGGTTGTTGAATAGCGATGCATCAGCCAACTGTATAGATTAAAGCAGATCACATTCGCAATAATAATCAGAAATACGGTATACCCAAACACCGCCCAACGCGCATACTCTACTGGAGTAAGCCCCCAGGAAGGATCAGCCGCGGCTCGAATCCATGGTGATGTTTCAAATAAAAATGCGGATAAAATAGCCAAAAGTCCCCCACCCAGCATGGTAATACCATTCACCATAATCGTTGAGTACCCACGAACTACCACCAACTGTTTCGTGGTAATCCAGCCGTAGCATGCAGATGCAACCGCCACAAGCAGTACCAACTCAGGCATAGAAAGAAACCCTATATGTGTTGTAAATGCCTCAGCTGGCATTTGGTTTGCCAAAATAGGAATAAAACCAAGCATACCTATCCCAAGACCAACCCACTGCTTGCCGGTTAATCGTTCTTTGAAAAACCAATAGGTAAATAAGGCAGTGATAAAAGGAGAGAGATTATAAAGAAGGCATGCCTTTGCCGCACTCACATACTGCATAGCCCAAAATTCGGCCACAAAGGAAAGAAACATTAGAAAGAAGGCAATCTTGGCGAGCCCCGTCACATCCTCTCGCTCAAAGCGCCACTTTGATCGATTGAAGAAATATTGATACCCCAATAAAAGCAACCCTGCTGCCGTCATGCGGATACCAATAAACATAATAGGCTGAATATACGTAAGCGCCGCTTTCCCGAACGTAAAGGTACTCGCAAACAACATGTACAAAATAAGAACGAGAGTCATAGGAGCCTCAAGGTTCAATAGAGCAATGTTTCAACTCTTCTTTATAGAAGAGATAGAGCCCCACAAATAGCATAAAGATCGATACAAAGAAGTACCCGCTCACCTGCTCGCCGAGAAATACGCGCCCATAAAGGGCTACGTAAAGGGGATCCACAAACATCAAAAACATCAGAAAGGTAACCGTGTAAAATTTCAATAAATAGGTATTAATCGTAAACGCCAAGGTAGTTGCGAGCACCAGAGGAATCATGATAGCGCAAAAAGGCCAAAATGAACTGACGGGGCCTGCAGACCAGCTTTCAACTAACGGAGAAGTCGCCAACCCGGCCATACCACCAATCAACATTCCTACCCCATTCACAAGCGCTGCATCATATTTTTTCTGTCGAATAAGCTTGTGGGCTATTACCCATCCATATGAGTAACTCACCATACAAAGAAACATCACAATTTCCGGCCATGAAAAACGCCATAAACCACCTAGTGCATTGGTATCTCCATCTAGGATCAAGACCGGCATCATACCGACAAATCCGATACAAAGCCCCACCATCTTCATCCACGACATATGTTCTAATTTTTGGAAATAGGCAATCAACGCAGTACAAAACGGCGTCAACGAATAAATAAGGGCCCATTTGGTACTACTGATATACGGCAACACCATAAAATCTGGTATATAGGAGTAAAAGAGGAAAAAGGACAGGGAGGCAAACAGAAGGAAATCTCTTCGTTTAATCTGAAAGGATTTTCCTTGATAAAGAAGAAAAGCAAAGAGAACAATAGCACTCAAAAACAGCCGAATCGACACCGCAAACACCGGGGTAGCATACAGCAAAGAGCTCTTTCCTAATGTATACGTACTGGCAAAAATCGCGTGTAATAATAACAATAACCACATAGCACTACCTACTCATTACAATAAAGCTTCCTATTTGATCACTAAACTCTGCTTACGTTTCTCTGCAAGATAAAACAGATAGAGAGCAAGGGCAACAATAGACGCCGAAATAAAAAAATTATACGTAATCTTCTCTTGAAAAAACACCCATCCTAGCAACGCGCTAAAAAGAGGGTATAACGTACCTGCAAACGCAAGAAATGTCACGGAATAATATCGCAGAAGCGTTGCATAGGTATTCGATACGATTACCTCACTAATAAGTATAATTGCAAGCAGATAGGTACTAAAGCGTAGAAGATCGGTTACCGGCACCACCGTAAGCCAGTTTTCAAAAAGAAAAGAGGTACACAGTGTAGCGATCCCGCCACCGGCAAAAGCAATCCCAGTCACCAGAAAGGGAGAGTATCCCCGATTATTCACGAGCTTGCTTACTAAAATCCAGCCATACGCATAGGTAGCATTCGAAATAAAGAGCTGCAAACCAGGCCAGGAAAGAAATGATGCGCTCGCAATCCCCTCTTGTTGTCCCACGAGCACAAGGGGTAAAAAGCCGACAAAGCCAAGGAACAGGCTCACCATCTCAAGTTTGTTTAATTTTTGCCCCAGAAAAAAGTACGCGAGAATTGCAGTAATAAATGGGGAAATAGTAAACATGAATGCAAAGCGAGCTGATGAAAGATCTTCAATCGTTATGACTGAAAAAAGATAACTCAAATAAGCAAAAAAGAGAGCAACTTGAAAAAACAAGCCTAGATCGGCCTTTTTAAATCGAAGAGCAGCAGGACGAAAAAGGTATAAGTAGCCTAAGATAACCGCTCCTGCGATCGTAAGCCGCATCCCTTGAAAGAAAATCGGCTGACTCCAGGCGAGGATCATCTTTCGCAAAATCAGATTAACTGCAGACAAAAAGTAGAGACCGACCACCCATAGTATAATCACTACACTCCTTACTTTTACGCTATCTCACCCTCATCAATAATACGTATTCGCTCAATCGCAATCGCTCGACCCGTATCTACATCTACTTCTATCCACGCGCCAGAAAGCACAAACGGTGACGACGTATCAACGGTAAACTTCACCGGAAGCTGCGTGAGGAAATGGCTCATAATCGCATCTTTTTGCATGCCCAGCATCGAATTTAAGGAACCACACATCCCCAGATCAGTAATATAGGCCGTTCCTTTTGGCAAAACGCGTTCATCAGCCGTTTGAATATGCGTATGCGTACCCACCACGCCACTTACTCGCCCTTCCAAATAGTAGGCAAGTGCCATCTTTTCCGAGGTTGCTTCCGCATGATAATCCACAAAAATGATATTAGTTTTATCTTTCAGATAGGTCAAAATAGAATCAGCGGCACGCAATGGGCATTCTGTCTGTTCCCGCATAAAGACGCGCCCCTGCAGATTAACAATCGCGACTCTCCTTCCCTTAACCTGAATCACTACCACCCCAGATCCGGGCGCTCCCGAGGGAAAATTAGCCGGACGAAGAATGCGAGGATTCTGATCAAGGTAGGCATAAATATCACGAGAATACCAAATATGGTTGCCCGAGGTGATCACATCTACCTGGTGATCAAAGAAAAATTGTGCAATTTTAGGAGTTATGCCACGCCCTTGATTGCTACTATTTTCACCATTCACCACTACCGCATCAATGGCATACTGCTGCTTAATAGCACCGATATGCTTTGCAAACATTTCACGACCGGTAGCTCCCACAACATCACCAACAAAAAGAATCCGTATTGTTTCCATACTCTTACCTTGCATACTCAATGGCACGTTTTTCTCGAATCACATTCACTTTAATCTGCCCGGGGAAGTTCATCTCTTTCTCTATCATACGCGCAATATTGCGAGCCAACATAAGCGATGCCTCATCATCAAGACAATCTTCCTCAACAATAATACGAATTTCGCGGCCAGCCTGTAGAGCAAATGCTTTTTTTACTCCCTCAAAAGTACCCGCTATTTCTTCAAGTTTTTCTAGCCGTTTTATGTAGGCAGATAATGTTTCACGACGAGCACCGGGTCGCGATGCAGAAATTGTATCAGCCACCAATACAATCGGGCCATAAATCGAGGTAAACGGAATCTCCTCATGGTGAGCTGCTACCGCATTCACAATACGAGGATCTTCACCACATCGCTTGGCAATATCACCACCAAGCTGTGCGTGAGGACCATCCACTTCCGCGGTAACCGCCTTACCAATATCATGAAGCAAACCGGCACGAAGCGCAATAGAGCCATCCAGGCCAAGCTCCTGAGCAATCATGCGAGCAAACATGCCCACTTCTTTGCAATGCTGCAAAACATTTTGTGAAAAACTGGTACGAAAATAGAGCTTGCCAAGCAGCGTTACAATCTCTGGATGCACTCCTTGGAGGTTGAATTCTAGAACTGCTTCTTTGCCATGCTCTTCAATAATCTCTTCAATCTCTTTTTCACACTGAGCCGCCGTTTCCTCAATGCGAGTTGGGTTAATACGCCCATCAGATATTAATTTCTCCAAAGTTCTGCGGGCCACCTCTCTGCGAATAGGATTGAATCCAGAAATAGTGATATCAGGTGAATCGCCAATAATGAACTCCATACCAGTAGCCTGTTCAAGCGATTTAATATTTCTACCCTCCTTACCAATAATGCGACCCTTCATGTCTTCATTGGGAAGATGGACAATACCAGTAGAGTGAGGAGCCACCTGATCAGCGGTATAACGCTGCATCGAGCTCACAATCATCTCTATCGATTTTTCTTTTGCTGTCTGCTTTGCCTCTTCATCCGCTTTTTTGATCCATTTTTGGCTCGCCAACCGTACTTCTGCTTCCAACGTATCAGCCAGCGCTCGCTTTGCCTCATCGCGCGACATATTACTTACTTTCTCAAGCTTGGCAATCAGTTCGTTATAGAGATTTTTAAGCTTTATTTCGTTGGCACGCACCATATCCTCCGAACGGGATAGGTTACGCTCTTTTTGTTGAAGTTCTCGCCGTAAATCATCAAGCTGCTGCTCTCGTTTCTCAATATTTTCGTATTTCGAATTCAGCTTTCCCTGCAAACGATCTAGATCAAGACGGTCTCGTCTAAGCTCCAACTCAAAATTTTTACGCTTATGGTAGATTTCATCCTTGAGCCGAAGAAATGCCTCGCGCCGCTCCGTCTCTATATTTCGCTTAGAATCCTTCAGTTTGCTCTGTGATTCCTGCAAATTCATATATGCAGCACGTATCTTACGTTGTGCATACCAAAACAGGAGCGCCGCCAACACGAGTATCGCGCTTCCCGTTATAATTAGTATAAGTCCTAAATCGCTCATCATCGTCCTAATAATCGTTATCTGCTCTCAAACATAAAATCGGCCTATTTCAGCCACATTCATATAGTGTATCATAATTGTTCTATACGCGCGGAAAAAAACGAAGCATATATGTATTCTCTACATATGTGCTTCCATCACGACCAAACAATGAGCTTATGGTAAGTATCTGACCAGCCTTTTTAGAGAGTGGACAAGGCGTCTTCGGTCCATTCAATCAGCGCATCTTCTCGTTTTTGGCGAACAGTAAGTTTCTGTTCTGTATTAAGCAATTTACTTGCAATCTGCAAGGAAGATAATACTGCCAGTTGCTGCTGATCTACACGTTGTGATTCTGCAATCAAGCCCCGCATGGTTTCATCCACTAAGGTTGCTGCTGCCATAACATGTTCTTCTGGTTCATCGCTTACTATGTTGTATTCCTTATCAAGAATAACAACCTTGTAACGTTTCGTTTCACTCTTCATTATTGCATTTCAACCAATACGTCGATTGACTTCAATCGATCCAGTAAATCATCAACTGCCAATTTAGTAAGCGCTTTTTCCTGATTAAGCTCATCAATCTGATCATTCCCCTCAAGCGCCCTTTTTTCCAAATCGCCTACTTTTGCGAATAGTTGCATATTCTCTTCTGCAAACTTCGCATTTTCAGCTTTCAATTCTTTATTTTCTTTATCAAGGTTCCCCACATCTGCACGCAACCGCCCATGTTCCTCTTGTAACGCTTTGACACGGTCAACCAGAGAAGAAATTTTTTGCTCCAGTAGCTGCAATGCATCCATACGTACTCCTTTAAAGATCCCTTTATTAGACTTAACTTCAGCTGCTTATCTTAGTAACCGAACTAAGCCAAAGTCAAGAGTCTTACTTCTGCGTAAGGTGCACAAGCTCGGTAAATGCCTTCGGCTCATGAATAGCGAGCTGACTCAACATTTTTCTATTAAGCTGCACATCAGACTGCTTTAAACCATGGATAAAGGTATTATATGCTAATCCGCGCTCTTTAGCTGCCGCAGAAATACGGCTCACAAATAGTCTGCGCATATCTCTTTTTTTGAGCTTTCTGCTTTTGAAAGCATATGCCCACGCACGCATTAATGTTTCTTTTGCGCGCTTAAAGATATTTTTACGCTGACCCCAAAAACCCTTTGTCTGTTTCAATAAGCGCTTATGACGCTTTTTCGTTACAGTACCTCGTTTAACTCGTGACATAACTCATATCCCCATATAGTTAGGAAATCAACTAACCTACTCCTAGCGAAGGAGGTTAGCTATACGACGCTCATCGCTTTTTGCGATATAGCATCCCTTTCTCAATTGACGCTTTGCTTTAGAACTTTTTTTGGTAAGTAAATGGCGCCGATATGCTCGTGATCGCTTAATTTTATTCTTACCAGTAATTTTAAATCGTTTCTTTGCTGCCGATTTTCGTTTTAACTTACTCATACATACACCATGTAACTATTTACCGCTTTTCACAAAGTAAAAGCGAGACCATGCTTGGCCAACTTTTACTTCTTTTTCTTTCACTAAATTTTTTGCGAAATTACTCTCATCCAACATTTTTTCAATACGATCAAACAATGCTCTTCCATGCTTCTCTTTGAGCACATTTTCACGTCCCCGAAACCATAATGATACTTTAACCCTTTTGCCATCTCTCAAAAACCCGATTGCACGATTCATCTTGGTTTTAAAATCATGCTCACCGATCTTTGGGCGAACCTTGATTTCCTTCACCTGAATCACTTTTTGGTGCTTCTTGGATTCAGCCTGCTTTTTCTTACGCTCGTACAACGTTTTGCCAAAATCCATAATCTTGACTACCGGCACCCCATTGCTCCCTTGATCAGCAATCGTTACAAGATCAAGGTCCGCATCACCCGCCATACGTAGCGCTTCTGTACGAGCAAGCACCCCTATATTTTCACCATCCTGTGTAATCAACTGCACTTGCGACGCCATTATTCTTTCATTTACTAACGGCAACGCTTCCTTCTTAGTATGCTTCAAGGCTATTTGATTCCTTCACTCAAAATGGTTACTTACTTTCTGTTTCGTGCACTCGCGCTTTATTTACTTTATCTAATATTTGAGCGGCAACCTCAGCGTTGTCCTTCAAATATTGCAATGCTTGCTCTCTACCCTGGGCAATATTTTCCCCTTCAAACGCAAACCAGGCACCCGATTTCTCTATGGCCTTGTAATACAATGCTGCATCAAGCAGATCAAGCTCTTTACTGATCCCTTCATTAAAGAGCAAATCAACTTCCACTCGCCTAAAGGGAGGTGCCACCTTGTTCTTAACCAGCTTAACCGCTATACGATTACCAAAGTGCTGATCATTTTTCTTCAAACTTGCTACTCTACGTATTTCAACACGCAGAGAAGCATAAAATTTCAATGCATTACCACCCGAGGTTGTTTCCTTATTGGCAAACGGCAACCCACCAATTTTATGGCGAATCTGATTAATAAAAATAAATACCGTTTTTGATTTATGAACCACCGGTGTGAGTTTGCGCAATGCTTGCGACATTAAGCGAGCTTGCAATCCAACATGCACATCGCCCATGTCTCCTTCAATCTCTGCTTTTGGAACCAATGCCGCAACCGAATCAATCACGAGAACATCAATCGCACCCGAGCGCACCAGCATCTCTGCAATATCAAGCGCTTGCTCACCATAATCTGGCTGGGAGATAATAAGATCATCTGTGTTGACACCAAGACGTTTTGAATGGGCTGCATCAAGCGCGTGTTCTGCATCGATAAATGCACAAATGCCACCGTTCTTTTGCGCCTGCGCAATCACGTGCAAGGCAAGCGTTGTTTTTCCCGAAGATTCCGGACCAAACACCTCGACAACCCGTCCTCGAGGAAATCCGCCAATACCAATCGCATCATCAATCAAAATAGAACCTGTTGAGATCGAATCAACCTTTGCAAGAAAAGCATTCTGACCAAGCATCATTACGGCCCCATTACCGTACTGCTTATCTATTTGAGAGAAAGTAACTTCTAATGCTTTGCGCTTCAATTCATCGCGCCCAGCGGTCGATTGCTGGGTAGAGCCAGTCTTTGATGTTTTTGTTTTCATATTGTCAATTATTCTTCGAGGGTTATAATGGATTCGTTCGTTTCTATATTAGCATTTCTATATAAAGAATCAACAAAACCTTGCAGATACTGCCCCATTCTTCGATCTCCGAACGACTGCTCATCTGTGCCCAACTTTGCTTGATATTCCTGTTCATCCAGTGGCTCAATAGTATCAAGGCGAACCACAAAGCCACGATCCAATCCCCTACTAGTAATAAGAGCCCCCATCTTTTCCATCTGTAACATTTGATCAACCGGAAGTTCCTTCTTTTTAAGCTTCTCAGTATCCTTCGCATCCTGTGGATCTACCCAGCCAGATTCAAAGCCCTCCGCATCAAACTGCTTCTTCAGTGCATCGAGGGAGGCATTCTCCATCTCTTTCTTGGCCTCTTTCAGGCGCTCATCCAGTTTCTCCTGGGCCCGTTCTTCCTGCAGATCCTCGGTAACCGTACTCTTAACCGCATCCAGGGTGGGAATAAAGCGCTCTTGTATCGAATCAAGGCGCAATGCTATCCCCTTATTGCTATCCACAAAGAAGGTTTGGCGGCCTGGTTGCAGCTTGAAAATATGCTGTACAGCAGAGGTATCATCTAGGGCAACCCGTTCCAACTCACTCGGCGCTCCTCCGCGCTTTTTAATAAACGCTGCCAATGATTCTTCCCGATCAATCACCTTTCTCATATCCTTAGAAAACCGGATGCGAAACTCCTTCTCAAGCAGCGTCTCTTTAATATCTGTCTTCACCGAAGAGAGCGACTTAAACGTTTGTGGCATTTTGTTCACTCGCTGCAGGATTTCATATCCATCCTTCGTACGAATAACCTCTGAAACCTCCCCGTCTTCTTTGAGCAAAAAGGCGGTTCGATCGAAAGCTACCTCATGCGTACCGCGTGTAAACGGCTCCATGAGCCCCCCGGATTCAACCGTCTCTCTATCTTCCGACACCCGTTTGGCAATATCAGTGAATTTTGATGAATCTCGAGCAACCTCTCCTTTAATGCGATCAGCCTTTGCCTGCGCAGAAGGTAGTTCCGCATCATTCGATACAGCAAAAAGAATTCTACGCACCGTCACTTTCGCTGGTGAATCAATAAACATCTTCACCTTATTGTTCTCATAATACTCTTCAATTTGCTTACTACTGATACTGATATTGTATGAGAGGGGATCAAATTCCCACATCATACCGGTTCGCTTTTCGGGGACCGTATAGCGCTGGCTATGCGCATCATAAAACCGTTTGAGGGCCTCACTGGCAACCTCTCTTTTCTTCTCTTCTTCTAATACTTTTTTGATAGGAAGCACCAAGACTGAGAATTTTTTCTTCGCATGTTGCGCAATATAGTTTTGTTTCTCATCAAAACGAGGCAAGTAAAATGAACTTTTCAGCAGATCGGTTACGAATCGATCCGTTAATGTCTTTTCTACAATCCGCTCAAACATATCCACTGAAAGGTTAAAACGTTTCAAATACCGTTTGAGCATCGTTTGATCAATGCCCGTCATTGGGTCAACCAACTGCCGAGGAACAAGATCCCCCAGTGCCTGCAGTACATAGGTAGGATCACTCATTTTTTGCGTCACAAATTCAGGGCTCACCTGCAAATCAATGCTATCAGCAAATTGATTTAAAAGTTCCTGTCTTGCAAGCGACTGCACCGCTTCACTTTGCGGGCTTTCTATGCCCATCTGGGCAAGTAAAATATCAGCATACTCACCAAACTGCGCACGAGCCATTGCCATACGTTCTTTCCATCGTTCATACTCTAGCAGATATTCCTGATAGCCAACATCCTGCCCATTCACTCGTATTGCCCATTCAGAGCCAGTGACCTGACGTAACGCCAGCGGCAACAACCCAACAACAAACGTAAGAATAATGATCCAGAGAATAATCTGGGATCCCCTTTTAAAATAATTTCTCAGTACGGTAATCATGTTGCGCCTTTCATCAGTAAGATAACGCTATTAGCAGACGATTATGTGTGCCCCTTCAATTTTTTCTTCTCGTGATAGCTGTTCAACTACCACCTCTAATTCATGCCGATCGGTATACGGTTTTGTAACCACCTGATACCACTCTTTTGCCTCTCCACCAGCCGTAACACTTTTTCTGGTACGCACTTCAAGTAGAATGTTTTTCTTCGCAAGCTTTTGCACAAAACTATCGGCGTATCGTCGCACATGATAGCTCAGCAGTTGGCCTACATAGGCGTGGGACAAATCAACTGGATCAGTGGCATTGTGCACCAGTAATGGTTCTTCTCGTTCCTGCTCATCCTCCGCAGCTAGAAATATTGATTCCCCGCCGATATCAGCATCATACAATGCGCACATCGACGAGTAGACCTGATCCGCAAACGAATCCGTCTCCGCTTGTGCAACGAACTGCTCCATCATATGTTTTTTTCCAATAAAATATCCCCCCATAAACACCACCGCCGCTATGGTAAGCGCACCCGCAGCCAACATACTCACCTGACGAGCAGGGACAAACAAGCCTTCTTTTTTTGTATATTTACGCTTTTTTTCGGTATTCATAGACTACTTCTCAGAAATAGATTTTTACGAAAGTAATTTTTTTATCGTCTGTTTTAGCTGCTCACTATAGCGCTCAATACCGCTACCCGTCAAGTTCACCGTATCAATTGCGCACCGCTCCTTATGCGCTACATCCATAGTGTTTAAGGCATTCTCCAGTTTTTCTTTGAGCATTCGCCAAAAGGTTATTTGTCGTTTTGCATAGTTTCGCGTTCGCTTTTGAATCATAGAAACCATCGTATCATAAGGGATTTCACCCGCTAAGTGATCAAGTATCTCGGTATATCCAATGATCTTTTTTTTGCACAAAAACGGTTCCCACTGCGTACCACGCAATGCCTTTACCTCCTCTACCCAGCCTGCATTAAGCATCTCTACCACTCGCGCATTAATTCGCTGATAGAGTTCATCGCGATCGCGCGTTATCCATATAAAATAATAATCCGCTATCGGATTATAGACCGGCTTATAGGCAGATGGCTTTACGCCAGTGCTCTGCCAGATTTCTAATGCACGAGCAATACGATATCCATCAGCAGGATCAATCTGCTCGGCACGCTCCGGATCGATCTCATGCAGCTTTTCCCACAAATCTTCATCGTTTTCAGCAAAAGGCTTGCCCTTCGAAGCTTCCGCCGACGCCAAGGCTTTGGCGGACAGGCCGGAAGCGAAGTAGGGAGGAAAAAAGAGCGCCATAACATAATAAGAAGATCCGCCAATAATCAGCGGAATTCTTTGCTGCTCCCAGATTGTGCGCAAAATCTGTTTTAGTTTTGCTCGATACGCTGTTACTGAGAAAAGTTCTGGCGCATCCAAAATATCAAACAGATGATGCGGCGTAGCAGATGCTCGCCAATTAGGCTTTGCTGTCCCAATGGTGAGTGGTGTGTAGAGCTGTCCCATATCGGAATTAACAATCTCCACCGGCAATACCGATGCTAAATAATCCGCGCATTCTGTTTTGCCCACACCAGTAGGCCCATGCAAGATAATAACAAAGTTGTGCGTATCCATACCCCTCATTCCCTATAAGCATCACGTTAGAGCTGCAGCTCCTTTTGCACCAATGAACGAAGTTGACTTGTTGCCGCATCCTGTTTCATGCCACAGGCTAATGCTATTTCCTCCACCAACAATGTCTCTGTTTGTTGCAAAAGATTCTTCTCTCCAAATGAGAGTTCTTTCTGTTGTTCTATACTTTTAAGATCCCGGTAGATTTCACATATTTCCTGTAATCTTCCTGATCTTATTTTTCCCTGATACTCTTTGTTTCGCTTATTCCAATTAAGCGCCATTTCATGATGATGATGTTTGACGGGTGTTGAAAACATTTTAAAGAGCGTACCAATATCCTTTTGCGAACTCACATTTCTGATTCCAATCGACACCACATTATCAACCGGCACCAAAATCATCATGTCTTTATTCAGGAACTTTAGCTCAAAAAACTTCGTTGATTTTCCCCCTATTCTACGCTCCAATACGCGATGTATAATCGCGACCCCATGCCCAGGATATACTACTTTTTCGCTTTGAGAGAACATACGACCACCTTTTTTCCATACGGGGCGCATGATCAAAAAAGCTCTTACTTGCATGTAAGCATACCACAAATTTTATTTTTTTTAACCTAGCAGGTGAGTGTTACAAATCAGCAATAAACCAAATTAAAAAAAAATATTTTTCTGTGTTAGTAGCGATACTCACCAATCTCCGCTCTCTATCGCTCATCCAAAACAGGCCCACAGATTTAGCCCACAGCGCACGAAAAGGCAATCGCTCAATGGTCAGCACTCGACTTCAGAAAATCATCAAAATAGGAGGGCCCAAAAAAACGATTCGGGATAATTGAGAGGTAAAATTCTATATGAATTAACCGTCATTATGTTTTTTAAATTCCACACAAAGTGAAAGATTGGCTATTTAAGCTTGGCGAGCATCTTGGCTATCTTGCCACGGCGCAGTTCGTTGGCTAATTGGATGGGAGTTTGGAGTGCTTTATTTTTGATCGTCACTTTAAGATCTTTTTTGTATCGCTTTATCAGGAATGCAAGAAGCTGTGGCAAGTTGTAGCGCACAATGTAGTGCAGCACTGTTTCGCCTCGTTTATTTTGCGTGTTGATCGTTTCGGGTGCACCCACAAGCAGCAGGTTTGCCACCTTAACTCGCTGTTTTTGGCGCATCATACGCACCAAATAATGCAGCGGAATCTCTCCGTTACTGTTTTTGGCTGTTTTAGATGCACCGGCTTTGGTAAGCAGGGCTACACTCGGCACGTTCTCAAACAACACCGCTAGATGAAGCGCACTATTTTTATATTGATCATTTGACAGCTCATTGAGCGCAGCGGTATCTTTTATCATCTTTTCTACCGCGCTTTGGTCGCCACGCATCACCGCGAGCATGAGTCCACTGAGCCCGTTCACATCCCGCGCAGTTGCTTTCGTTATTTTTTTGACAGGCGTTTTAAACACCTGCCGTGCAAAATCTCCATAGCCTAGTTCTTTTGCGTACTGATAGGCTGTCCATCCCTTTGCATTTTTTATGTTGAGATTAAGCAGACCGCCATATCGTTCCAG
>JAUUXD010000059.1 GCA_030588705.1 bacterium
CAATCGCCTTGATCAATGGGGTTATTTCAACCCCGATCTGCCCCAGGGCTAAAGCTGCCAGAAGCACACTTGCGGTAGATCCAAGACTAAATCCCACAACCTTTATTTTGCCCACCGCATACCCAATTGCTAAAGAAAGAAAGATTAACAGCTGGGGGTAAAGGCGACAAATGGAAACAATATCTGTCCAGATATCCTGTACTATCATTGCAAACTCCTTGTTCTCGCCGCCGATCGTCCTGCCGTGCCCGGCGAAGCTTTATGCGAAGCCTGGGGGCTTGTCGAAGGATTGGATTTCCAATGTTTGTAATACTGCTCCAAAAGCCAACTGATGGATTTGCCAATATTTTCATACGCAGCATCAGGAAGGTTGGCCAGTGAAATACGAATCGACATATTTGGCGCATCAAAGCCACCACCATCAAGCAACACCACCGCTCTCTCTTGCGCAAGCCTGACCACAAAATCAATCGGCTCAAACGTTTTGACCAAATAGGTTGCAAACGATTTGCTATATCGTTTTTGCGCAAGCTTAGGGATATCAATAATCGTGTAGTAGTGCGTACCATAAGGATCTTTAGGGCACGGAATGCCTATCCCTTTGTATAACGTTTTAAATCGTTTTAACAAAATATCCTGTGCACGCTTTTTATACACCCCCTTTTTATCCAGCAAGCAGAATATAGAAAAAAGCGTCATCACCACTTGTTGCGGTGTGGAAACCCCAGACGTGTGATGCAAAGCAACTGCGCGACTATCGGCAACCATACGTTCGATGAATTTTAGCTTCTCAGGATAGAGGGCCACGGTGCTGTATCGTTTATTTAAGATCGCTTTATCACGAGCTGAAAGCTTGGCGATCTTTTGATCAAGAATATTTTTTTCATGAATAGCAATAACCCCCAACCGCCACCCAGTAGCGCCGAAATATTTTGAAAACGAATACACTAATATCGTGTTGTGAGGAGCTGCGGCCGCCAAAGATTTGAATCCATTTACAAAGGTGCCATACACATCATCAGTTAGGATGATTAAATCTTTTCGTTTGTTTTTTACGAGGTTGGCGATCTTTTTAAAACTTTCCGGCTGTATGCTCACCGACGTTGGGTTGGAAGGGTGCACCAAAAAGAACGCTTTGATCTTAGGGTTCTCTAATTTTTTGATTTCTTTATCAGGATATTGCCATCCCTTCTTCTCGTCCTGCTCCACATTGATCGTGACAAACTTATAATCATTCAGATGCGGAATCTCAATGTAGGGAGTAAAGATCGGGGTGCCCAACGCAATCGTATCTCCCTTACGCAAGATCTTGTTTTCCATCAAGCTGTTGAAAATGTAGGCCATGGCAGCAGTTCCGCCTTCAGTAGCAAACAAATCAAACTTTCCATACCGCTTGTCCCCCAGAATTTCTTTCATCAGATAGGGGTGAACCGCTTTCTCATTAAATTCTAAAATACGATCGGGCGTAGGATAATGATCTCCTAACATCGCATCCACTATTTCGCTTATAAATTCTGCCGGCTCCATTTTGAGCTCTTTATGTGCATAAACAACTGCTTTCTTCAGAAATGACACACCTGATTTTTTTGCGTTCTTTTTTACAAACGCATTAAAACGAGTCACCAGTCCTTTTTTTTCTGCAGGGGAGCCAAATCCTGGCCGAAGCTCATGCCGTTTCGATTCATCCATGGCAAACAAACCCAGCTGAAAAAACGCCTCTCGCGGCTCCACCGCTATCCAGTTTGGGTTAACTCGGCCGGCATTGAGCATCATCCGTTCAGAATTCGATTGCGCCATAGAGATAAGCTTGTTTTTTAGCTCAAAAGGACTCAGCCGCTCATACTTTTTTTCTTCGGAAATTTTCACGATTTTCTCCTCTCTTTTCATATATCGCATACATCGAACCTAGTTCTTTTGCAGGGTAAGTTCAAGGATTTGTTGAGAGGGTAAGTCCATCATATGCGGAAAAAATCAACGCTTCCCCTGCCCGTTAATCCCCGCCGATTAGTCCTCCTAGAGCCCAGTTCGGCACACCCTATTGCTGACTTTTCTCATTTCTGATATAGTAAAAGAACAGTCTAAAAACTATTAGCAGGGGGAATTATGAGAAGTTATCTATTTATACCATTACTGGCTATGGGCACTGTTTTATATGGCGCGGATCTGGCCGAATTGCAAAGAAAAATTACCAACAATCCTCGTGAGATTGTAGAACAGCTTGTTGCCTATAAAAAAGAGCTAGCGGGTATAATGCAGGAGGCATACATAAAAAACCACAATGATTCGTATGCCATATTCTGCACATCTGAAAAATTTTGGGACGCCGCAAGCGAAGAGTGCCCTATTGCTGCACTCAGCGAATGTACCACTTTAGAAAGCGGTAGATCGTGTCCCTTTAATCGTCTTACCAACCCAACCTATCGTAAAAAATATGAAAAAAGGGTTGTACAACGGCTTATTGAACAAATTGATCGAAAAGCAGGCAAAACCGTTCATTACGTAAGTTTTGGAAGCGGGCGCCTATTCCAAGATTTTATTATTCTTTCAAAGGCATTAAGCGAACGGCCACACGCATCTATCACTGTTCATGCTATAGATATGCTCTATTCGAACGTCATAAAAATTTTTACGGCACTTCAAGATAAAGATCTAGGCCCTCTCGATCAACGTAAGCGGTGGGACGCTGTTTATGACGGCACAAAAGATATATTTTCAGATATTTCAAACGCAGAAAAAGCAAAGCGCCTGCGAACAGCAACGTCGCTTGTCTTTTTTTACTCCATACGGATGGCTAACCAGTTTACAAATACCCTACGAACCACATTCAACAAGGCAACCATTGAATTACACCTATACGATGAGATCGATTCATTCACAAGAAAAATAGCCCGTGATGATAGTATGGGATGGCCAGATCTGATAACCACTGCAGACATACAGGACAACAAAAGTATCTGCGCGTTCGGCCCAGAAATCTATCAGTACCTATGTAACGTGACGCTTCAAAAAAATCCCCAATCGGCTAATCTGTGGCTTGTCGAAGAAAGAAATCAAGGGGTACACCTCTTGGGCTACTTTAAGGCAAACGGTGATAGTCCCGAAAAACTGCGGGAATATATCGAAGTAATCAAACAGCCCGGGTTCTTTGGCAGTCTAGTAAAGCGGGCTAAAAAGTTTGCAGGTTATAAATAACATTTCGATTTATTCCTCCTATACAAACGTCTGGCCCACAAGACACGCACTGGATGGGATGATAAAAAGCTTAAGGCCATTGATCATATTCCAATGCAAGAATGTTTAAATCCGTTCGATAACAAACAGCGATAGCCAGGATCCCAACACAAAGAAGCTATACACACCCACCACGATGCCATTCTGCAATCGTTCGCTCCAATTGAATTGGCGTGCCATGATACAACCGAGTACCGCAACCATGACCGAAATTAAGGTTAAGATAAACAAATAATCAACGAGCATAAAGTAGCCAACATACTTGGGCGATAGGGCGGCAATAACAAAGCGAAATGCTACAATTCCCCCGATCGCTCCCGAAATCAGATCGCCGCTGTACTCTTCCATAGAGAACGGTATCATCGACACCAATAAGATAAGCATCAAAGAAACGAGTATGGTAATGAGAAATACCGGATCGGTTCGTTTACATTCAAGAATGAAAAAGATGCCTGCCTGCTCGATGTGATGAAGTTTGTCTTTACCGAAAAAACGATCCACAAAGCCGG
>JAUUXD010000060.1 GCA_030588705.1 bacterium
ATATAATCACTACCAATCTCCCGCTCAAACCCCTTAAGCGCTAATAAGAACGGCACATTTTCATAATCACCAACAGTGCCCCCTATTTCGATAACCGCCACATCATAGCCCTGCGCTGCTTGTTTAATACGATCAACAATTTCATTCGTCACATGCGGAATAAACTGCACTGTTTTGCCCAAATACTCTCCTGCACGCTCACGATCAATAATCGCCTTATAGATCTGCCCCAAAGTGATATTGTTTTTTTTCGGCAGTTCAATATCCATAAACCGTTCATACGTCCCCAAATCTTGATCGATCTCTCCCCCATCCTCAGTCACCCACACTTCGCCATGTTCGGTAGGACGTAACGTTCCTGCATCACAATTGAGGTAGGGATCAATCTTTATCAACGTGGTGTTGAATCCATACTCTTTAATGATTTTGCCAATCGATGCGGTTGCAATTCCTTTGCCTACACCTGAGATCACCCCACCAGCGACCACAATAAACCGCGTATCTTTTTTTGATTTGTGCACCATTACTTACCTTTTTTTGTACCTGCTATTTTAAATCTGGACACAACGTTGCCACCCACGTTTGGTGGATGGCAACAAATTTAATAATATGGATTAATTACGTTGTATTACAGAAGCAACCCGGCAACCATCGCCGACATAAGGTTGGATAACATACCGCCCAGTACCGCATAAAGGCCAAGTTCCGTTAACCATGCTCGCCGTTCAGGGACCAACGCACCAATCCCTCCAATTTGAATACCAATACAAGAAAAATTCGAAAACCCGCACAGGGCATACGTTACTATAGTAACGGCTCGATCAGATAAATTCATTTTAAGCATTTCGCCGTATGCAATCAGTTCATTCACCGCCACTTTAATACCAAGAAGCTCACCGATCGACATCGCTTCTGGCCCACTAAACCCAAACAGATACCCGAATGGACTAAATAAATATCCGAAGAGTACATTCAAACTTGTACCGATAAAGTAGCTAAGTATTGCGTTGATCAAAGCAATAAGTGCAAGGAATGAGATCAGCATAGCACCCACGTTCAATGCAAGCTGGAGCCCATCAGAGGTTCCGGATGCTATCGCATCAAACGCATTTGCGCTTTCACTTTTCATAGCAACTTGTGCATCAGCATCTTCTGCAGTTTTGCTTGTTTCTGGAAGCAGAATCTTTGCAATCACCAACGTGCCGGGAATAGCCATCATACTTGCCGTCAACAGATGAACTGCGGGAACACCCATTGCCACAAACACTGCCAAAATAGCACCACTCACCGTTCCCATACCACTCACCATCACCACGAGCATTTCCGATTTGGTCATCTTTTTAAGGTAATGACGAATCAAAAGAGGCGCCTCCGTTTGGCCAAGAAAGCTATTGGAAATCGCACACAACGTTTCAGGACCCGTAGTTCCCAAAATTGGCCGCACCACATAGTTGATGACCATAACCACTCGTTGGACAATGCCAAAATAAAAGAGGAGCGACATAAGCGCTCCAAAAAAGATAATGACCGGCAACACCTTGAATACAAACAAAAAGCCCCACGGACCGGATGAATCAATCAGATTGCCAAACACCATCTCAGAACCTTTGTCGGCAAAGAGATACAGCTTTTCCACTCCTAGAGCCAGCTTATTAACACAATATTGCCCCACGGATGTTTTTAATACAAAGAATCCAATAATAAATTGGAGCAAAATTCCATTGAATATCATGCGATAATTAATCCGAGATCGATGCTGGGAGAAGAAACAGGCAATTGCTAAAATTACAAAAATTCCTGCAATATTGCAGTAGCGATTATACTCAAGCAAATACCCTAGCATAGACATTCTCCCGGACGTTAGATGATGAAAAAATTGAAAGAAGTCATGACAGTGTACTGCTTTGCCTGGTGATGTACAAGGAGTTTTTTAGGGAAACCCACTACTCCGTTTCTGAAACAATGGCCTCCATTGCTTGATCAAGTTTCTGTATAAAATCTACCACATAGTAGGGCGCAATATACTTAATGCTACACCCGTTGAATGAGACATTATTTGAATCCATATATATCAATAGTGGTTTACGCCCTGAACGCTTAATTATAGAAAGCAATACCGCATGATAATCACTAGACTTCGTACCTGACGGCATGCTTAATATAATATGCTTGCTATCACCTTCTTTCCGTAAGAACTCATCAAGAACTATTGGCATACATGTAATGACATACAAAAAACTGTTTTCCCATCGGCTAAGTCCTCTCCTTTTGAAAGCCCCCGCAATAACAGCATCCTTTTCATCGGAACAATACGTAGTCGCAAGCTCTCCCGGAGGACTAACCCGTATATTGTACACGTCATAAAGCCCAAGAAACGTAATTAGCTCGTCCTTATGACCACTCTGCAACCCCCCCCACAATGAGGACACGCCAAGCGATTGCAGTATAAACTCTTTATTTTTTTTGATACGCGGGATGAGTTTTCCTCTCATCTGCCGAGAAACTGACCATGACGTTATCCGCTTTCCCCCATAGCAAAGTTCCTGAATAGCGTATGCATTCAATATCGCATACCAAGCACATGCATCAGCTTCCTGCCGTACAGAACGCACATAGCATACATCAAAGTGCTGAACATCCCTCAAAGCTCCAGGAAGCAAGTGGGGTAACCAATAGTCCATATAAAGCCCAAGCCCCAACATAGCAACCCATGCCGTACCCAATAGTGGAAGCGCTGTATTCTCAAAAGTAAGCCGTGATAATATTGTACGTTCAGGAGAGCGGAACCGTCCCTTGGCTTCGATATTAGTAGAAAAAAGAGAGAACGACAGAACCAGCAGAATAATATGTAGCAAATGTTTTTTCTTCAATTCATCGCACCCTATTTGTAAGGAGTTTTTAGGTGAATTTTCCTACCGCATCATCAAGCTCTTTTATAAACTCCACTACATAGTAAGGAACAATATAATCAAGCCCACATGAGTCGAGTGTCAGATTATCTGAATCCATATAAAACAGCAGAGGCTTATCGCTTGTACGTTTAAAAATTGAAATGAGAACGGCATGGTACCCGCCTGACAAATTAGCTGGAACACCCAGTATAATATGCTGCACGACCGCTCCCTTCTGTATAATCCCTCTCAGCAAACCTGCCATATTCACCACTACCCGATAAGGGCCTGGATGCTGGTGTAGAAACGGTTCAAGCTCTTGATCTTGTCGGCTACTATAATACAGCACAGCAATATTAAGTTCTCGGGAAATTTCTATCAGATGGTAGTTTGATAAGCTAAGATACGTAGCCAAGCGCTCCTGCTTCTCACAAGTAATTCCATTAAATAATGCCGGTAGTTCAAGCCGCTGCAGCAACTCCCCTTCTCTGTTCTCTATCCCCGGAACCAAAACATCCTCCACATAAAGCTGGATTGCGCTCTCTTCAACCGTGTGTCCTTTTCCCAATAGCTCCTGAATAGCACAAGCGTTAAATAGAGCGTACCAGGCGCAGCCATCGTGCTTCTGTGCAGCGGAACGAATATGCCGTGCTTCAATATTTTTTAATCCATTGATAACCCACGGTTGACCAGCATCGATCTCTTTTATTACTGCCTG
>JAUUXD010000029.1 GCA_030588705.1 bacterium
GGTGGCAATGGAATATTTATCGATAGTACCTCCACCGATATCTCTGTGCACAACTGTATTATTCGTAACACGGGGAGGGGAGGGCCATTCGACGGGGGAGTTGCTGGTAAAGCCATTGATGATGACGTAGCTGTTGGAACGGAAGCGTCGATTATTTTTGGAAACTTTGCGCATAATATTTCCAACACGATACGATTTGATTTGCAAGCAACTGGTATTGAAAAAGGTTTTTCTCTCGTTAATCCACCGAGCAGTACGGCCGTAAGCGTGTATGCAAACGTATACATTTAAAAGGAATCATGAAACTGTATTCAAATGATTTATTGCTTCTTTTGTCGCTCTTAGCGGCTGCTCCCCAGGGGGAAGCGCTTAAGGTGTTGTGGGGAGATACCGTTGAGAGCAAAGTTGATGTTATCGATACGATTGTTGCTGATGAAAATAGCAAACTTGATGTGATTGAAGCACGTATTGATGAGTTAACGCCCACATTGTTGGATTCCAGCGATATTAGTGGTGGTACTATCACGATTTCTTCGGCAGGAAATTACCGGCTTGAAGAAGATGTTACGACCAATGTGAGTATTACCTCCTCCAGTGTAACGCTTGATCTGAATAATCGCTCTGTTTTTGGGACACTGTCTATTTCAGGTAATAAAGAATATGTGAAGGTGCGCAATGGGAACTTTTTCCCACCAGCTCCTTCGAGTGGTACTACCGTAACTCTTAATATTCCTTGGCCCACATATCGAATATTGCTCGAAAACTTAGTGATTGTCTGTGCTGATTCCATTGGTGTCGCGGTCCCTGGTAGATACGGGATACGGATTGGTGGGAGGTTTATCCAAGTGTTGAATTGTGTTGTTGTTTCTGGGGCCGCATCGGATGGTGATGGCACAACCAGCCTTGGTGCCGTTGGTGGTAGAGGAATAGATGTTCTTAGCACTGCAGGCTGGGGCATTATCAAAAACTGTGTCATCTCCACAGGCAAGGGCAGCTCTACGATTGCTGCTGGCAGCACTGGCGGTGCAGGAGGGATAGGTATTTACTGTGACAGAAGTGATTATATGGAAATAATAGGGTGTACTATTCTTGGTACGGGCAAAGGTGGTGATGGGGTTTTCAGAGGAGGTGCAGGAGGGACTGGTATGCTTTTGAGCAGTAACAGTTTAGATTTAGCAGTACGTGATTGTATGGTGAAAAATATAGGACGAGGAGGAGCGGGTTCTACTGCTGGTTGGAATGGAAGAGGGGTTATTAACTCCGAAACAAGTGCAACGCTCAAATCTATTGTGTTACGTAATAAGGGATATAATATTCCTTGGGTAAAATTTAATTTAGTCGGTGGTTTTACTGAGAAGGGTGTGCAAATAACGCCCTACCCACCAACTACAACGGCCATTAATGCGTATGCAAATACGTACGTTTTATAACGGTAGGAGTAGGAATGAAAGCTTTGCGCATGCTACCACTTTTTTGTGCACTGTATATGGTGCCCGTTGCCTGCGTATCTGTATCAGAACGAATTCGATCAAATCCTGAACTCATGCGTGCCTTTCGTGTGTTGTGGGGAGATACCGTTGAGAGCAAGATTGATGTGATCGATACCACAGTTACCAGTAATGATAGTAAAATTGACGTGATCGATACGAAAGTTGGCCTTTTAGGGCCTACTATTTTAACGTCTTCATTGATCAGTGCCGGTGCGATTACGCTGTCAACGGAAGGTAGCTATGCTCTTGGAGAGGATATAACAGCGGATATTGAGATTACTGCCTCTTCTATCTCACTTGATCTTAATAATCGATGTCTGACTGGCATGATTATTGTTGATGGAGTGGGATCCGATATAACCGATCTTGAGGTGTATAATGGATTTGTGTTGCCGCCGGCACCGATCAGTGCTCCGATCGCGGGTATCACGGTAGATACTGGCGTTTTTCGGGTAAACATTTTTGATGTTGTCATGCTCTGTGCTAATACCGCTGTATCTGCGGTTGCGGGACGTAGTTGCATGCAGATTTCGGGGGGTGAAGTGAACATAACCAATTGCTATATAACGGCGGGTAACGCGGGTAACGCTACGAGTGGTGCAGGTTTTGATGGTGGTGATGGTATTGAGTTAACGAGCACTTCCACGAATGCGATTATACGGGACTGCGTAATCTTTACTGGCTATGGTGGAGATACAAACTCTGCGAGCCCGGCCGGCCGTGGAGGGCATGGGGCTTTTGTGGACGGTGCATACAATGCGCAGATTACCGATTGTCTTTTTTATTTGACGGGAGCGGGGGGTGATAATGTCGATTTTGATGGCGGTGATGGAGGTGACGGGGTAAACATTACGAGTACGTCAAATTATATTGAAGTGATCGGATGTATTATGCGCAATATTTTAGTTGGAGGTTCGGGAGGGGGCAGTGGTGTAGCTGGTACTAATGGCAAAGCAGTGAATGATCTTGTTCCCGGTGCCAATCCGGGCAAATCGATAATATTAAGCAATATTGGCCATAATATTGCCAACACCTCAATACGATTCGAAATTGGTGCAAGTGGAGGCGAAGATGGTGTTGAGCTCACCTATCCGCCAACCACTACTGCGGTGAATGTGTATGCAAATGTGTATGTTGTGTAACGATGAGAGCGGGAATGAAAACCAACTGTTACTTAGCAATGTTCTGTGCGCTATTTTCGATGCCCGTTTCAATTGCATGGGCAACAGAACCAATGGGGTCACATTCTGAAATTGTGCGTGTCTTTCGTGCGTTGTGGGGGGATGATGTGGAAAGTAAGGTTGATGTGATCGATGCCGCGGCATCGATCAATGAAAGTAAAATTGATGCGCTAGATGCGCAACTCGAATCTTTAGGAGTAATACCTATTACCTCTTCTTTTATTAGTGCGGGTACCATTACGCTTTCAACTGCTGGCCACTATACGCTTGCTGAAGATCTAACGGCAAATATTGATATTACGGCATCCCGCATAACGGTTGATTTAAATAGTCGCTCGTTAACGGGAGTCATAACAATTGATGGAGGAGGATCGGACATAGCCAATCTTGAACTGTATAATGGTTTTTTGTTGCCCCCGGCGCCGGCCACCGCTCCTTCTGCAGGTATTACGGTGGATTCTGGTGTTTCTAAGCTAAGCATTTTCAATATTATTCTGTTCTGTACCGATACCTCTGCATCGGCAGTTGCGGGGCGTTCTGGTATGGAAATTGCGGGTGATGAGGTGAACATAACCAACTGCCATATAACAACAGGAGCGGCAGGGAATGCGGGCAACGTCGTTGGGTTTGCTGGGGGAGATGGTGTTGAGTTAACGAGTACCTCTACCAATGCGATTATACGGGATTGCGTAATCTCTACTGGTGCTGGGGGTGATAATGCGTCAAATTTTTCTGCGGGCCGAGGAGGGCATGGAATTTTTGTGAACGCTGCATCCAGTGCGCAAATCACTGCTTGACTTGTGCTGCGAACAGGAGCGGGGGGTGATAATGCCGCTGCTAATGGTGGTGCTGGGGGTGACGGGGTAAATATTACGAGTACGTCGGATGATATTGAGGTAACGGGATGTACCATACGAAATACGGGAGCTGGCGGGACGACAGGGGGCGAAGGTAGCCCTGGTGCTGATGGCAAAGCTATTGATGATGCGGTTCCTGCTGCCGATCCGGGAAAATCAATTATTTTAAGCAATATTGGCCATAATATTGCCGACACCGCCACGCGATTTAATATTGGTAATGCGGGCGAGAAAGGAATTTCACTTACCTATCCCCCAACAACAACGGCGGTGAATGTGTATGCAAATGTGTATGTGGTCTAGCATGCAAAACCAGGAATAAATGATGAGTTACGAATATGATGTTTTGGTGATCGGTGGTGGTGCCGGCGGATTGACGGCATCAAAAACAGCTCACGGGCTTGGCAAACGAGTTGCGCTGCTTGAAAAAACGGATCGTTTGGGTGGAGAATGTACTTGGACTGGCTGTATTCCCAGCAAGGCGCTGATTAAAACTGCCGAAGTGGCGTATCACGCCAAACAGCTTGATCGATATGGGCTGCGAGCTGAACAATCAATTGTCCTTGATACGAGTAACGTGATGCCGTATGTGCGATCCATTATTCAAGATGATTACCAATCACATACGCCAGAAAAAATTCGATCGTTGGGCATAGATCTGTTGTTTGGCAATGCAAAATTTCTCGATCCCCATCGAGTACAACTTGATGAACGAATCATTACCTTCAACAAAGCGATTATCACCACCGGATCCCACCCGTTTGTACCGCCGATTGAGGGATTAGATACGGTGCCGTATCTAACAAATTCCAATCTCTTTAATCTCGAACGATTGCCCAAATCGCTTATAATTTTGGGTGGCGGGGCGATTGGTGCTGAGATGGCGAGTGCGCTTAATCGGCTGGGCGTTGCGGTTACGGTGATTGAAATGAATGATCGTATATTGCCCAAAGAAGATGCTGAGCTGGTTGCAATGCTTACCGATACGCTGCTTAAAGAGGGAGTGACGATCAAAACCGGCATGCAGGCAACCAAGGTAGAAAAAGAGGGTGATGGGGTGCGCGTTATTGTAAAAGATACTAGCGGTGCGCAGCACGAACTGCAGGCAGAAAAATTATTAGTGGCCGTGGGGCGCAGGCCGAATATAGAAGGGTTGGGCTTAGAGGCTATCGGCGTTCAAGCCAATAAACGAGGCATTGTGGTGAACAATAAACAGCAGACAACAACAAAAAATATATACGCTGCCGGTGATGTGGTGGGGCCGTATCAATTTAGCCATATGGCTTGGTATCAGGCGGTGGTTGCGGTGCGAAATATGGTGGTTCCTATCTTTAAACAGAAGCTGAACTACACCGACGTGATCTGGGTCACGTTTACTGCACCGGAACTCGCATCAGCAGGATTGACCGAGGAGCAAGCGCGTGAGCAATATGGCGACAGTATTATCGTGTATCGTAAGCCGTACGCAGAGATTGATCGGGCAGTTACTGATCGGACGAAAAATGGGCTTGCCAAGTTTATCTGCAATAAGAAAGGATACCTGCTTGGTATCCATATTCTAGGAGCACGAGCTGGGGATATTATTCATGAAGCACAGGTGATCAAGGCGTTCAAAAAACGATTTGATTCGATCCATTCAGTGATTCATGCCTATCCCACATACGCTGAATTGACGTGGCATGCGGCCAAGAAAGCGTATGTTAAGAGGCTAGAAAGCAATTTTTTTGTTATACTGCTTAAAAAGTTGTTCTTTAAAAGGAAAAAATGAATTCATTTCACAAAAAATTGGCGGTTGCCATCTTGGTGGTGGCAGCCGCGATATTTCTTCTTTATTACTTTGGTATTGCGCGATACGTGACGCCGGGAAACATCAAGCAAAACGCCTCATATCTTAAAGCGCTGGTTCAAGAACAATATGCAGTATCGGCAATTGTCTTTATGGTGGGGAGCGCGGCACTTATGTTGCTTACGCTGCCTCTTACTGGGCCAATAGCGGTTTGTGGAGGATTTTTATTTGGGTTGTGGGCCGGAGTGCTCTACACCATGATTGGAGTGATTTGTGGTATTGCACTCTCATTCTTAATTGTTCGGTACGCACTTTCCCATGTGGTACGGGATAAATATAGCGAGCGACTCGTTTCGTTTAATGCCCGCATGCGTGAATATGGGTACACCTACTTGATTAGTTTGCAACTGCTGACGGTGGTTCCCTACTTTATTATCAACACGTTAGCAGCGCTTGCCGGTGTTCCATTTCACACCTTTCTTTGGACCTCAATCGTTGGCTCATTGCCGATCGTGGTTATCTATGCATTTGCTGGTAGAGAGCTGTATATGATCAAATCATGGAGCGATATTTTGAGCGTGCACATGCTGTTGCTTTTGCTTGGCTTGGCGGTGATTGCGATGTTGCCTATGTTGGTGCGTAAAGTCAGACGCATAGATACCAAATGAAGTTCCTAAAAAGTTTCCGTTTTTGGCTGGGGATTGCTTTTATTTTGCTGTTGGTTGTGTTGCGATATAGTGGCTTTGGTGATTACCTAACGCTGGATACCGTGCGGGAAAAGCGGGAATTGCTCGCACAGTTTGTGATAGCCCATTATATCTGGGCAGTTCTTATCTATATGATTTGGTATGTGGTGATCGTGACGCTTGCATTGCCAATAACCGCCTTGAGTACCGTAGTGGGTGGATTTTTCTTTGGCGTGGCACCGGCAGTGATCTATACCAATCTGGGTGCTACCTTGGGAGCAACCGTTTTTTTCTTATTGGTGCGATACTTGTGGCGAGATATGGTTCAAAATAAGCACCAAGCTCGTCTGAGATGGTTTAATGAGCAGGTTAAGAGTTATGGGGTGTATTATCTTATCTCAATGCGTTTTCTAGCCTTCATTCCGTTTTTTGTCGCGAATTTGCTTGCGGGATTGAGTGAGGTGGCCGTATGGACGTTTGTATGGACGACGTCAGTTGGTATTATTCCTGGCTCGCTTGTATATGCGTTTGCAGGAAAACAGCTCACTACGATCAACTCAATACGGGATATATTTTCATTCAATATTTTGATTGCGTTCACGCTACTCGCATTGCTTGCGTTGGTGCCGATGCTGGTGCAGCGGTATCGTTCGTCCTGAGGCCTCTCGAAGGATATCGGAATGGAAGTTGGTATTAGTTAGTTGGGGCAGTGCAACTACACAGCTTTTCTAATTGCTTAAACTTTGCTTGGAGTTTTTGCATATCGGGTGCTTTACTAATCAATGCTCGCTTTGGTGCCGCTAAGATAGTATGCATGCCTGCCTTTTGGGCCGCATCAATGTTTTCCTGTTGATCATCAATGAAGATGCAGGTATGTGCCGGTACTTTTTGAGTTATAAGTGAAAAGATATCAGGATCCGGTTTCATTTTGTGTACCTGGCCAGAAATAACGACTCCATCAAAGAGCTTGAATAGTTCGGGATATTTTTTGGTGAGCAGTTCAAACGATTCAGGATCCCAGTTTGAAAGCACATAAAGACGATGATTTTTTTCTTTGCATTGGCGTGCAAAGGAAACCATTTCATTGATCGGGCGGCATGCATTAATCAAATTATTTGGATTAAACGTAAAGTTTGCCATGGCCGTTATAATATGTTGCTCCTGCTTGGTACTAAACCATTCTGGATGATTTTCAATTTCGTGTACCACTTTTTCAAGCAATTGTGCGTTTGGTTGTTTTCCCTGCAGCCAGGTGGCCATGAGGTTGGGCAACATATGCCCATCAGGATCCTTTGCTCCGTAGGGATTACTATCAGAACCGTCTATCCGATTAAGCGCCGCATAAAATTGTTTTTTCATGAGTCCAATAGATCGATTACGAATAAGGTAAGAGAATACGTTTCGTGGGCCAAGATGCCAAAGAGCCGCCCGTTTATTGGTTGCAATCAAGACGTTACCCAGATCGAATACCACGGTGATAGGTTCATTGTCAACCTGTTGGCGGGTTTCAATGAGCGTAGATTCTGCTGGGCTTGCTTGAAGGGAATAGTAGCTCTGAAAAGCGATGCCAATGCTGGCAACGAACGCTACTCCAATAATACTCATTCTTTTCATGATACCTCCTATAAAATCACACTTTTTATGGTTATTTATAGTATAGCAGAGGGGTGGTGACGGGGTCAAAAGCCCCCCTATTTTGGCCTTTTTAACCAATGTATGTATGCTATCTGGGTACCTGAAAAACTCTATTTGGCGTGGTGACTCATGAAAGATCTCTACCAAGAACGTATTATGGATCATTACCGATCCACTCGGAACCGAGGAACCCTGGAGACTCCCTCATTTAGCTCGGGAAGCTACAATCCTTCCTGCGGGGATGCGATAGCATTTCAGGGCATTATTAAGGATGGCACGGTGGAACGGGTGGTATTCGAGGGAAAGGGGTGCATTTTGAGCCACGCGGCTGCTTCCATGCTTGCCGACCATGTTCGGGGCATGGGGTGTGGTGAGGTGCTCGCGCTGGGAACGGCTGATATGCGGAAATTGATCGGGATTGAGGTGGGGCCGACCCGTATGAAATGTGTGCTGCTGCCGTTGGAGGCGTTGCAGGAGGGAGTCAAGAATATGCATGTCCTTCGACAAGCTCAGGACGAACGGGGGAGGAGGGGATAAAATCATGCTAAATCGTATTCAGCTTATGCAAAAATTGGAGGAGATTGCCCCCAATATTTTTGTGGATGATTCTGAAGCATATAAGTTTGTGCAAACCATTTGGCAGAAGCTATGCGCTGATCCGCTTCTTGCGCAGAAATTACGCGATGCGAATGTATCCTGGCCGTTGCCATCGTGGGAGGGGAAATTAGATGCGGTATTCGATGTGGCGCCGCGAGCTGAAAGTTACTGCTTAGTTTCCGTGGACGGTTCGCAGATTTACCCTGATCGGCATTATGGGCTTTCTTGTTATTTGATCAATGTGGGCCAAGTGGTGCTGCGGTATGGTGGTCATGAAAAACCGGTGCAGCTTTCATCTGTTCCGTATGTTTTTTCTGGCTATGATGATGAAGAACCAGTTCAAGTTTCGACTGAACTTATTAATTGTAAACGGCAAGATTTAGAATTTCGTTATGGGGTGGAGCTGGCAACAGCATTGACTGATGATAAAGAATCCTTACTGCTGCTTTTCGATGGCTCATTAATCTTTTGGCATTTGGAAGCGCAGGATATGGTGCTCAAAGAAGCGTTTTTGTCTCGATACATTATGCATCTGATGGCGTTGTACAAACAGCGCATTCTCACGGCAAGTTATATTAGTTTGACTAAAAGCCGTGAGCTCTTAAACATTGTTCGTTCCTATCTCTGTGATTTTGATGAAAAGAATAACAAACCGGATCAGAGCATTGATCGTATTATTGACGCTGCAATTGTACGTTCCTATCTGCGTGAAGGGCAACGAACCACGGTGTTTAAAAATCATGCACGGGTCAGTGAGCAGTATCCCGATGCAGTACATCCTCATTTTTTCTATATTCACGTGGGTACTGAGATTGGGCGTGTAGAGATTCCGGCATGGATTGCACAGGATGAGGCGCTAGTCAATCGAATTGCTACGTATATGTATGATCAATGCAATAAAGGTGGCGGATACCCGGTAGGGCTGGCTGAAGCGCATGAGCAGGCGGTGGTCAAAGGGCCTGATCGTGAATTCTTTTATCATCTGCTGACCAAAATGAGCATCTCAAGAAAGCGGGGCGTTGTTCATTCGCAAAAGGCGCAACGCAAGCGAAGTATAGGTGTTTGATTATTCATCGTTATCATTCAGATAGCACCACACTATGGTGGCCTTTGGGTACTCTTCGGCGATCTTGTCTATATCGGCTGTATCTTCGAATCCAAATATCCGTATCCCTTTCTCTTCAGCATCGTGAAAGGTTTTGAGTTCAGATGTTTTTGTTACCACCATTGCCAAGAGGGTTCTATTCTCTTTTCTCTCTTTCAAAATTCTATCAGAATTGGGAGACCTGTTCGTATTTGAGGACATGATATAGGCTGGTTTCATCCTATCAAAAAATGTGACTGCTTCGTTTCGAAACTCAATGACTTGCCCCTCTATACACAAGGGCAGCAGTGTGGCTAAGAATATTATTCGTTTCATCGGAAATCCCCTTTTTATTACCCCAAAAACTTTTTGAAAAAGCTCACAATGCCACCATCTTCAGTGTTTGTGCCGACGATATCAGAATATGAGGAGAGGATCTTTTTCGCATCGGCCGGTATTTTCTTTGGAATATGGCATTGTGTAATAATCACTAAGTTACCTCTTACTCCTTTTCGGCGCACATTTGCAAACCCTTTGCCGGGAACTATGATTTTTTCCCCTACAGGTGTCCCCTTAGGAACCTTCACTGTTTGTTTCTTGCCGTCAATGTTCTCAATTTCAACCTGAGACCCGAAAACAAGTTGAGGGTAGGTTAGGGTGAGGGTGCTGACTAGATCGTCTCCCTTACGGTGAAATTTTTCGTCCTCAAGGACATGTATGCGGATGAACAGATCGCCCGAACTGCCTCCGTACACTCCTGCGTCTCCTTTGCCGGTGATACGAAGCTCGGCACCATCATAGACCCCTGTAGGGATCGTGACGCTGAATTTGTCGTATTTCTGCGTGCGTGATTTTCCACTGCATGTGCTGCAGGGATCGCTCATAATAAATCCTTCCCCTGCGCAACTGCCACAGGTTTGGGCGTACATGAAAAATCCTTGGCGAAACTGTTTTTGGCCCGTTCCTTGGCATTCGGCGCATTGCTGTGGCCTGGTGCCCGCTTTGGTTCCCTTGCTCTTACAGGTATCGCAGGAGACAAAGTGATAGTATCCCACCTCTTTTTTGCTGCCTT
>JAUUXD010000041.1 GCA_030588705.1 bacterium
ATGCTGCGTTGAAGAACGATTGTTGTTAGAAAAGAAAGACAAAGCGTCTAGACATCCGCATAGCCCAAAAGCAAGAAAACGCCTCAGTATAGAGGCGTAGTCCCTAATCAACGTAGTACCACACCTTTGCCATCTCTATGAACATGTAGCTTAGCGCAAAGCCAATGCCATTGCTTAAGAAAATCATCACGAGAAAGGCATGGAGATTATACCGCCATATTATATGGCCTACGGTAAAATAAATGGCGTGAAGCAGCGTGTAGACCAATCCCAACGATAATGAAGCATAAAAAGTATTCATTGCCGCAAGGGCCACCTTAGAATGAAGGGGATCGTAGCGCCATTGCAGGTACTCAGTCAACCCCATGGCAATCAGCGTAAGCGCACCAAACGCAAAAACCTGTGCCATGAAACTGATCACCAGCGCATGAATTCGCGCTCTGCGAAAGATAAGACGCAAAATCAGAAACATAATAATGCCGGTAAGTACCGGATGAAACCAATCAAATGTTAAATTCCAAATCCAAGTGGATAGGAAGAAATCCCCTACCGATTTCAGTATGCCATCCATAGTTAATCCTCTCCTTTTATGATCCTTTTAAGTAGGGCATGAGCACAGATAGGGAACTATCATTTTTCACCTATCCTTTTTTTAATCTGCACGCTCACCTACACTCATTACACGAGGAACAATACCAAAAAATATCCGTGAATGAAAAGAGGCTCTAAACCTTCCGGGCCCATAAGGACCTATGTATGGACAATCGGCTCATATATCTGTGTTCTCTGTATGTGGGGTGTGCTCTATCTACACCCCCCCAACCTACCGTGCATACCCAGCAGATAACCATCGATCCGCAGGGACAACCGGTAACCGTGGCGGTTAACATTCAGCCAAAAATTAACATTCAGCCGAACATTCACCCACAAAATTTGTTTCAGCCAGACAACACTATCAACACCGTCAACCAAGGGGGCGCAGCAATCGCCCAAAGTAAAAGCAACGCCACAAATACCACCATAAATAAAATCAAACTCTTTGTATCACAAACTATACAACAAATTAAGGCACTCTCTCCCCACGATATCGGACGATCTGCTGCCAGTTGGGGCAAGCTCCATAAGAAAAAAATTGCACTTTATTCTGCGGGAACAAGTTATGTACTGATCTCGTGCCTCATCATTCAAGGCAATATATTCATGCGCAAAAGCACCATCTGGTCCGCATGGAAAAAACAGCTTTCGATGGAAGAGCTTTTTGCAATACCGCACGATCAGCTGGGTAAGGAACTGGTACACGCTATTCAACAACGGCACGTGAATGTACAAAATCCCACCGATCATATCACGCCACTCGTCCAATTTGTGCAAGCAGTGGATCAGGAAATGAAAATATTAAACCGCTATCTGATACTCGCCACCGGCATACGCCGATGCCGCCTTACGCGGATCTTTCCAACAAATAATCAACGGATAGAGCAGGCGCAAGAACTGAAGCAACGACTAGGATTTGTAAAACACACATTTATTTCATGGGCCGCTACGGATAATCTAGCAAACTTCAATCATTAATGATCTGTTATCATGATGTAAACCCCGCACCAAGGCCTGATAGGCTGGAGAGGAAATATTTAATATCATCATCGCCAAACCTGATACCGGCACCGAAGAAGACACTCGCATTGCGCTTACTTGCAAAGTCGTCAGCACCAAAGGTGGTGTAGATGTTGCGGAAAATAAACATCTTATTCAGCCATTTTGCATGCGGACGGCGATCCTCTATACGGCGATTTGTACCGGTCATATCATACAGTTCGAGTGAGGTGACCCAACGGAACTTATCTGTTGAGAATGGAATCTCAACATCCATACCTAGACCAGCCGTACCCTCAAAGAGGCCAAACCTGAACGCAATGTCCTTGAATATCTTGCCAAACTGAATATCAAGCGTAAACGCATTCCGCTTGGTCGTAACTTTTCGATGATCCAAGACAAAGGCAAGACGGGTTAAATCATCAACCGTAAGTGTCGTGCCCAACGGCTCATTTTGTAACACATCAGTATCAATTGGCCGGCCTTCGGCATCAAAGTAATTTTTCTCTACAAATTTTTCTTTGGTGTATCCCTTGTCTGAACCAGCAATTTGAATGAGGTAGAAATAATCTTCTCGTGGGTAAATACGCATACCAAAGAATCCTTTTGAATCCTCCCACTCATACCCCTCTGCGCGGCGAATCATAGATTCAAAGTGGGAATCAAATACAACTTGCATGCGATCTACCTTCGTCAGATAGTTCTTGAACCCTTCTATAGCCACTTTGAGATCTCGGTAGGTTTCATCTTCATTAACGAGCTTACCTAGAAGTCCTTTCCCTTCATCGATCTTCTCTGCTACGGAACTCACACTGCGCAATCCATCACGGGCCTGGATGGCAACATCTTCAAGGGCTCCGGCAGAGTTTTCAAATTTGGAGGCAATACGATTGAAGTCGCGATCGAAGACATTCGAAATCTTGTCGATACTTTCTTGGAATGTGGTTCCCATTTGCAAGAAGCTATCAATATTATCTTCGTTTCGTGAAATCACTCGATCGAGTATATCACCCACCGAGGATAACCGTTCTACCGAGGTATGAATATTATCAAATATTGTTTGCAACTGCTCACGTCCTTCAGCACCACCCATCACGTCCTTAAACGTAGTAGTTACATCATCCACGTTCGCTGCTATCTGTTGAAATTGCTGCATCAAAGCTTCGATCGAAACCGGTTCGGTACTCGGTTTGCTCAAGGGATCACCCGGCTGCAATTTACGCAGCAATGGATCACCGGTAATAATTTCTATATATTTCGGCCCCAGCAATCCATCTTGTCGCACCATCGCATAGGCATCACTATAGAGGGAGTATTCTTTGAGAATCATCACCTTAATCTCAACCTGCGTATCTTCATTAGGCAAAAGGCTCACATCCTCAACCCAACCAACTTTCACTCCAGCAATTTTCACCTCAGCTTTACGAGCAATACCGGAGACATCTTTAAAGAATAAGGGATATTCAACGTAGCGGCCACGATCGAATCGGAAGGAACCAATTTGGAATCCCATGTATATGAACACGCCAATCGCTGCTAAGACAAAAATACCGACTCGTGTCTCAATTTTACCGATCAACCTTGGTCCTTTTTTTTAGATCCAATAGAATTTTTTTATCTTCACGTCGTACCATGTTTTCTTTTTCTCAACCCGTTTAAAACGCTCAACAATTGCATACGCTCGTTGCATCACCCCTCCGATTATTCCATACGATACCACTGAAAATAGCGTAGGATCAAATGAACTTTCAAATACTGCGTCAATTCCTTTGAGTAAACGCTGAAATTCAATACCATATACCGGTTGAAATATCTTATTCCACTCCTGCGCACCACGAATTGTAGGCTTAAAATTTTTCATCCAACCTTGCACCATCGTTTTTCGTTGTTTTATATCGATTGCTCCGCTTCGTTTCATATCAAGAACGTCTCGCATTGAATCAGAAAGCAACCACGGCTGTATCGTTGGCCCCCTACCGTACACGGTAAACAGGTCCAGCAGATAAAGAGATAGATCTTGTTTTACTTCCTCTGCTGTTGGGGGATGGCGATAAAATTCTTTTCCCGCAAACGCACCGAATGCATCAAGCGTTATCAGTTCCGTAGCATCATTCAGCTTATGCTGCCGTCCCTTCATAAAATTTTCAAATGCACCAAACATGTTTTGAGTCCCTCCCATTTTTTTCTGTACACGTGCCATGAGAGTCTGCATAATCTTCTTCCAATCGCCACGCGGCTCATTCTCCCCCCTAAATTTCCGTTTTGCAAAATCATAGATCGCATTCAAATTTATTTTTCCTGCCTCACTCGCAATCGCAATGGATATCTCCCCATCCACTCCATCGGTCGATTTTGTAAGCTTAAACTGCTGCCATTGATTTAAAACTGGTAACAGTTCAGAAAGAAACTGTTTGGGCGCACTGTCACCCGCGGAAGCAAACCCAGTACGAAGCATCGTGGCTGCAGCACCCTCCTTTTTCTCCGGCACCTCTCCAAAAGAAGCCAGCTGTGCCATGCCAACTTGTATCCCACTGAGCGCAAGCAATTTTGCCTGCTCACGTTTTATCATCGTCGCACTGAACGGTACAAAAAGAGATCCGCTCCGATACATCGCGGTAATAATCACCATGGCGATAGCGATCAGCATGAGCGTCAGCGGAATCACAAATCCATATTTTTTAGTATGCATCATTTTTTTGCTCCCGCCGCTGTGCCCGGCGTAGCTTTATGCGAAGCCTGGGTGGCATTGCCTGGCGGGGCAGGCTGCTTATATTCACCACTCATCGCCATAATCGGTATCACTACCGTAAAGGAACGTGTTACTTTGTACGCACTATCCCATAACGCCACCTGCAATTCTATTAGATTGGGCAAGCGCACCGGCTCTCTTCGTTTTTTTGGATCGGTTTGCGGCTTTAAGCTGTCCCAGCTATTTTGTTTTTTATAGGTCCGCTGCATGGTGCCATCAGCCGATTTCTTCTGCTCTACAGAGATATACTGCACTGAAAATGATTGGATACCATCAATCATCTCATACGAACGCATAGCTCCTTGCGCATCTTTCTTATACGCATCAAACATAAGCTGACGCCCCTCTTGGCGCATCAACACAAAAGAGTTTTTTCTGCGTTTGTCCGGTTCCAATCGATACACTACACGAGCAACGCGCGGCTTAAGCTTTCTATCTTTTATCCCGAAGTAGATCTGGAGTGGGTTACTGGTGATACAGGTCAAAACATCCAACCGCCCTCCGGCATTCTTCCCATAAAACACCTTAGTAATCGGCTTTACTTTTTCTGCTTTTCGTTCGGTAGTGGTTTGTATCAAATCAACCTGTGCGGGAACAAATGCACCCATAATATCTCGCTCCATTTGATTTTGCAGAATTGCAATGCGCCCATACACGCTCGTAATCGTGCTCACCGTTTCTTGTAAGCGATTCACCTGCACAATCGTAGTCAACAAGCTCGTCGAAAGGAGTGCAGCAATGAGTGACGCAACCATCACTTCCAGTAATACAAATCCTTTTCTCATGATGCTGCTCCGGGCCGAAACGCAAAGAGCACACAAGTTGCTTTCGGGCTTGCCTTCTCCACACCCGAGGCTTCCACCTGCTGCTTAAATAAATGCTTTACTGATGCCAACGAGGATCTTTTTGCAATAGGAGAAAGAGTGTAGCGCACCATAGTTAGGGGCTTTTCCTCCTTACGCTCCACCGTGTAGCTTGTGCTGCCAACCGGTTCATCTCGTTGAGCATTATACAAAAAATTTTGCGCAAATAGAGCACGATGAAACGTTTCTGCCATACGCCCCACCCCACTAAAGATCGCGTTTTCTAAAACAAACAGGGGAGTAAGCACCAAGGCAACAATCGTCACCGCAAGCATTGCTTCAATGAGTGAAAATCCCTGTTTATTTTTGAAATACATCATACACCTTAAACTGTGCCCTGAAGGGATTTAACACAAGCCCAAACTGTTTTGGTTTGTTCTCAACCTGCTCATCTTTATCAACTCCATTAATCGTTACCGCCTGCGTCATACCATCAGGAATAACATAGAACCAGGCTGTTGTAGTACGCCGAGCGGTAGACCGTTTCATCTCATCAACCCCCGCAATGATAAACTGCCGGATCTCTATTGACGCTGGCCAACTCATCGATGCACTCTCTACGGCGATCGGCTTAAACTCTAATTTTTTTGAAAGCACCGATTTGGTAATATCACGTTCCACCACCGCCGTGCGCTCCGCCATAGTAAAGAGCACCCGATGCACCACACCGGTAATGATTGCCTGCTGCCACGCAGTCTGCGCAAGAGAGTTGACACGGGCTATAAACTTTTTTCGTTCATAGCCCGTTTGCATTCGTTGCATAAAGGGAATCACCGCCGCAGTCATAATACCGATTATTGCGATGGCAATAAGCAACTCAATCAGAGTAAACCCTGATGAATTATGCTTTTGGAATCTCAACGATCAACCCTTTACGGATAGATGCGGCTTGCTTTTCCACCGCCTTTACCCTTTGGCCCATATGAATAGAGCTCATACGGCTTTTCACCATCTGGGGTTCTGCGGTAAACAAATGGTTTTTCCCAACCATCTACGGGAAGAGGTTTTGGCAAAAAGCTTGCCTTCACTAAATCATCTAATTTTTGTGGATATTCACCCTTCTCAGTTTTATAATTCATGAGAACCACCTTAAAAGACTGCAATTTAGTTTTCGTTGAAGTACGCTTTGCACTTTCTAAGAAACCCATTGCAAAATAGATCGAACCACCCGCAATGAGTCCAATAATAACCATTGCAATCATAAGCTCAATAAGCGTAAATCCCTTTTTAAGCGTTGGGGCTTCCCCCCGGTTTTCCACCACGTATTCTTGTGCCATGATTCCTCCTGCACTACAGATTAAACATTTTCTAAACCAAACGCTTGCCCACCCTGCATAATAGGGCTTGCAATCGCCATAATAATAAATCCAACAATCACCGCCATCACCACCAGCATAATCGGGCTGATCATGCCGGTTGCGCTATCGATTAACTCACTCAAATCTGCCTCATAATTTTGCGCCACGGTGAGAAGCATTGATCCCAGTTCCCCCGTTTCTTCCCCCGTACGAATCAGATGAATCGCGATCGGTGGGAAGATCTTCGTTTGCTGGAGGTATTGTGCTATTTTACCTTGTTTTATAATTTTGTCGCGCGCTTCGCGCAATGTATCGGCTAAAATACGGTTATCAACAATCTTGACCACAATATCAAGCGATTCAGCTAAATTAACGCCACTTTCAATCAAAAGCCCCAACGTATAGCAAAACTGTACCACCGCATTCGTGCGAGACACATACCTAATCACTGGTATTTTTAACTTGATCTGATCTAATATCCGGGACCCCGATGCCGTACGTGACCAGTAGACAAAGATAGCAATCAGCACACCCGTCACCAACGCTATCAAAAGAAAATAGCTCCGAACTGCCTCAGATACCGCCAACATAATCTTCGTAGCACCCGGAAGTTTTTCCCCTTGCGCTTCAAATAATCCTTGCAACTGTGGCACCACTGCCGTAAGCAGAATGATCACCACGCCAAACGCAATCACCAGCTGAATAATGGGATATTGGAGCGCTCCTCGTATTTTTTTCTTAATCGCTTCGCGACGTTCTAAGTACCCCGTCAATCGTTCTAATATTCCGTCCAATTTCCCACTTGCCTCACCAGCACGCACCAACTGCACATAGATCGTGTCAAATGCCTTTGGAAACTTCTCCATCGCATCTGCCAGCGACATACCACCCTTCACTTCATCTTTTATCATCACCAAAATAGAATGCATGCGTCCCTCAAACTGATCAGTGAGCAACTCAAGCGATTGCAAAAGTGGCACCCCTGCTTTTAATAACACCGCAAGCTGTTTGCTAAAAAGGATTTTATCTT
>JAUUXD010000035.1 GCA_030588705.1 bacterium
CGGAACATATAATAGATAAACACGCGTTCCTGTGGGGTAAGTTTATTAAACTGCTGCGCAAGATTCTGATCGTACACTACCGCGATCTCTTTTATTGTATCCACCGAATCTGATGCTGCTCGTAATCCTGATGATTCACCCATTACCGACATAATACCTCCTGCAACTAGTACCAATACCGCTACCACGGAAATAATTAGCTTTCCCATATGCTCTCCTACTGACATACTCCCTGCCTTATTTTTTATTCAAACGCAATCCATACTCTCGCCACACGGTATCATCAACCGGGGTTGGCGCCTGCATCATCGGATCATACCCTCGCTGCGTCTTTGGAAACGCAATCACCTCACGAATAGAAGCTGAGCGAGTCATGAGCATAATTAAGCGATCAAGGCCAAGCGCGATGCCGCCATGGGGAGGAAATCCAAGTTCTTGCGCTTCAAGAAGGAACCCAAACTTTTCCTGCGCCTTTTCTTTATCGAGACCCAAGATTTCAAATACTTTGTCTTGCATTTCCCGTTCATGAATACGAATTGAACCACCACCAAGCTCTGTGCCATTAAGCACAATATCATAGGCCCGTGCCTTCATCTGATCTTGCTCTTGCGTTTCCCATCCCTCCCTCCTTCGCCCAGGCTCCGGCGGACAGGCTTGCGGGCTCGTGAACGGATGGTGAACCGCGTTCCACTGCTTTGCCTTTTCATCATAGTCAAACAGCGGAAAATCGGTGATCCATAAAAAGGCATCTTTCTCGTAAGGAATCATCTTCAACTGGCGTGCCAGTTCCAAACGCAACCGTCCAAGAACATCCCATGCTTCTTTATATTGACCAGCAACTAAAAAGAGCGTACTTCTCGGCGACACATCATGAAAAATAGTTTGTGCCTGCTTTAAAAAATCTGCTGGCAAAAATTTAGAAATAGGTGATTCAAACGTGTTATCATCTTTCACATTGATATACACAAGCCCTTTTGCGCCAAGTTCCAGCGCACGGTTCACCCATTTATCAAGGTCCCCTCGTGAAAAATCTTGCCCGGTAACATGAAGACCGCCAATCTTGCCCCCTTTATCAATAATGGCACGAAGAAATTTCAGCTCTGTATCAGCAAAGAGCTTTGTACAATCTTTTATATGCAAATCAAACCGTACATCTGGCTTATCACTGCCATACGTTGAAAACGCATCATCATACGTCATCCGCTCAAAGGGCAGGGGTAACGTTTTATCAAATATCTTTTTATACACATACGCGAGCATGCGCTCAGTGGTATCCTGTATCATCTTTTCATCAACGAACGACATTTCCACATCAAGCTGCGTAAACTCTGGTTGACGATCAGCACGCAAATCTTCATCACGAAAACAACGAGCAATCTGGAAATACTTTTCCATACCACTTGCCATCAAAAGCTGCTTATACAGCTGAGGCGATTGCGGCATCGCATACACACTGCCGTGATGCAAACGAGAAGGCACTAAAAATTCACGGGCTCCCTCAGGTGTGTTTTTCGTTAAAATAGGAGTTTCAATTTCATAAAAACCGTCCTTATGGAAAAACTCACGCATCGCAAAAATAACGTCGCTACGCAATGCAAATTTTTCACGCATGGCAGGACGACGCAGATCAAGATACCGATACTTGAGCCGCAACTCTTCATCAACGGTATCTGCTTCCTCAAGCATGAACGGTAATGTTTTTGCTTTGTTAAGAACGGTCAGATTAGTCACCTGCAGCTCATACTTCCCGGTGGGCAACTCTTTGTTAACCGTTTCTGGAGTACGCTCCACCACTTTTCCGCAAACGGAAATCACGTACTCTGAACGCAACTGATGGGCAAGCTTGTGCGCTTCTTTCGCAAAGTCAGGATTAAAAATAACCTGCATGAGCCCAGACCGATCTCGAAGATCAATAAAAATCAATCCACCATGATCTCGACGCCGAGACACCCAGCCAGACAAACAGATATCTTTATTTAGGTAATCAGCGGTAACAAGACCACAACCAGTAGTGCGCTCTATCGATTGCATATATGCCCTTATATAAGTAGATATTCTCGATTATAGCGCCCAGTGTACCATACCTGAGAAGAAAGGTAAAAATAGGGAGTTATATATAAAACCGTACCACTATTCACCTATACAGACTTCTACAGAATTCTTGAAGGAAATCCCCTTTGGATTATCTATACCTATAGCGGCCCCTTTGCTGCCACATCTAACTTTCGGCAAGTACTTTTCTAGTTTTGAAAAGTCAAATTTTCGATCAAAGAAGTAGTCTAACGCAAAAAGAAGGTACTCACCAGGGTTCCTGTATGCCCCGATACTATTACGACTTTTGTCAAAAAACGTAATAATGCAGCCTATATGCCCTCCCGGGTACTTGCAAGGCACACGCTTGCACCTAAACACTTTTGGTTTTAGGGCCAATGGATCTAATAGTCCTAATAAAACTTCAAGAGAAGTGTCGACTACTTTTTCAATAACGCCCCCATCCGACGAATAAAATATTGCCTCGGGTATATACGGCGTGAGGCCTTCAAACAACTTTCCATTATATAAGTAAATTGAAAAATGATCACCCGCCTTATCAGGCATGCATCCCTCAAATAATTTTTTATCATGCAAATGAATAGGAAGATCCTCAGGAGGAGAATACCCTGGTATTTTAGGCGGAAAACTTTGAGAAATTCTAAACAACAATTTTATTCTATCCGCATCTTCCAATACAAGGCTTCCGATCTGTTTTGAATCTGCATCTTTACAAACGATATATGCTGCGCCTGGAACTATTAAGGCACTTTTACTGGGGTTTAATGAATTTTGCGATGTTTGATAAGATGACTCTGCTTTAGCTAAGCTCTTTTTTCCCCTTTGTCTCAAACCAACTTCTACGGATGCCCTTTCCAAATCAGCATCAGCTTCCATTGCATACGAAGAACTGTGCCCTGCGAAAAGCAGAATTAATAAGAGATAGTTATTCATGGTCACCTAGAACTTAAAATCAAGCCCTATATTCGCGATATACGACGTATCATCACCAAGGTTTGGAATGCGATCTGCACTAAATCCCGTTCTATCTAGGCGATCAAGCAGGGCTTTTTGTGTTGCATTAAGGGGCTTCCCTTTAATATCACGATAGTGGGTTCCCGGGAAGAATACTGCACCAATAAAAAACAGCTTCAGATCTTTCAGAACCATGAAATGGGCAAATAAGTTAAGTTCTGTACCCAAATAAGTGCTTGCTTTGCAATCAAGCTCGGTGTTGGCAAGTGCATCAAATTTGTGCGTTGGTTTTTCCTGCCAGTAGGCAACCACATTCGGATTAACTGCATATGGTTTTTCGCGCCCTTCAGGTTCCCAATGCAAGGAACCACCAAGGAAAACTAAGTTGGAAAATCCATTAACCGTTCGCGCAAATTTGCTCGTCGTTTGAATGGTGGTTGGTGCTGAAAGAGGACGCGTTAATCTACCCGCTCCGCCCAATAGATAGGCACTGCGCACCCTGCTACCCGAATAAATTTCCTGCAACGGAATAAATCCGCTGTATACACCATCTTTTGTTTCATCATTCGGATTATCATCACCAGTAGTTATACCCGTCATGGCCGCAAGTTTAAGATCGTTTTTGTACGCCCATACGGCCGCATCTATTACAAACATCCACCCTTCATATTTATTGGTAAATGGATTACGAAATCGTCTATCGCTATTTTGTATCGTTACCGGCCCGGTTAAATATCCCACATCGCCCGTTACCGTACCAATCACAGCACTGTTTTGTGACTCACCTTGAAATGAATCGTAAATAATGTCTTGCGCAGTGGAACCACTCACAAACGGTATATTATCCCCATTCTGATCGACTATCTGATCATTGACCAACACCACTTGCCCATTACGATTTTGTTCTACGACTTGGTTGCGATCCCATCCCTTTACGCGCTGTTGACCAAGATTGAGCGCATAATCAAAACCAAATTCAAATTTTTCGTTCGTATATTCGGTTGCCAACCCAACAGTACCCAACCTGCTTGATGCATCAGCAATAAATTCAACTCTCTGCTCAGGATCATGATTGTATAATGCGTATGGCTCAATATGAAGATCACCAAATTTGTCGTGATGAAAAAGATCTATATTCAAGCGTGTTGCAATCAAAAAATTAACGTTACCCGAACCGCGTTGCGGCGTTTTTAACCGACCAAATTCTTGACCAAAGATAGCCGCTTCCGTTTCACCCAAGCTGGACGTTTTGTTTTGAAGAATAGCAGCATATACATCATACGAAAGCGTATCGGGCAAAATATCTCCATGAAGCGATGCCCCGGGAGCAAATTGGTCTACCACCCCATCACTATAAAAACCGATCAGTTCGGGCCCTATTGCATACGCATCACCCAAAGCAATGCCACGACCAAGTGAAAACGGGAACAAACCAACTTGAAACGTATGGTCGTTCATAAAGGGAAGGCCAAGAAATTCTGCCAAATCAAATGATAGCCAGGCTTCTCGCATCCAGAAAATGTGGCGAGGAATAAAATGTTTGTGCGTCCTGCCCACAGAATCAACAATCTTGGTCTCTGAATCAGTGGTTGAAGCTATGCTCGTTGGGCTTCCCCAAATACCTTTATCTCGCACATTAAACATAAATTCCGCTACCGGCTTACCATACGTTTCAGCCCCATACTGAATGTCTAAATTAAGATCAATAGTGTGTCGGGAAAAATATATAAAATTCCCCCTATTATTGCTGTTCAATAATGCAATGTTTTTACCATACGAAGTTTCTGGCTTAAAGGATCCATAAAACTTAACCTCGAAATCCCCCGATTTTGTTTTTAATGCGGCAAAAGAATTTGATGATACAACCAACGACACACACACCAGGAGTGCTACTACGAATGTTTTTTTCATGTGTTCCCTACATAAACTCGAAACAATGATCATAATTTTAGATGTTTATTCACATACGTAAACATAGAAATGATACGTAGAAATACAGGGAAACATGGTATCGTTTCAGTATATTTTGTCAAGGAAAATAAGGAGTGGATTGATGCGAATTTTTTACATAAAGCATTTTGACGGGGTCCCCTAAATACCCTATAATCACCACATTGCCACCCATATATGGAGTATCCAGATGCCACAAACCAGCACCCCTCTACTGCTCGGTGCCCACATCTCTATCGCCGGAGGGCCAGATCAAGCCATACACCGTGGCGAATCAATAGGGTGCACTGCCATCCAGATATTTACCAAAAGCAACCGGCAATGGTTTGCAAAGCCATTGACCCCGGAAACAGTTGAAGCGTTCAAACAAGCGTGGAAACAGTCTGGTATACAGTCAGTAATCGCCCATGCTGCCTACCTGATCAATCTTGGATCATCCAACCCCGAAACGCTCTCAAAATCCGCAGAGGCGCTTGCTGATGAACTCAAACGATGTGATCAGCTCGGTATCCCCTATCTCGTGCTCCACCCAGGATCGGCAGGAGATACCCCCGAAGATCAGGCATTACAGCAGGTTGCACAACAACTGAATGAGGTATTCAAAGCAACACCGGGCAACACCACTATCCTGCTTGAGACCATGGCAGGCCAAGGAACAAATCTATGCTATCGCCTTGAGCAGATCGCATCAATCTACCAAGCGTCGAACTATAAAGAGCGTCTAGGGGTCTGCCTTGATACATGCCACGTATTTGCTGCAGGATATGATCTAAGGACCCCTCAAACATATAAAGCCTTCTGGGAACAGTTTAATACCATCCTTGGTCTTGACCTTCTCAAGGCAATCCATATAAATGATTCCAAAAAAGCGCTCGGGTCTCGAGCAGATAGACATGAACATATTGGTAAGGGAGCGATAGGGTTAGACGCCTTTCGACTCTTATTTACTGATAGCCAGCTGGCCCACATCCCCAAAGTACTAGAGACGCCAAAAGAATCCCTGGAAGATGATGCACGTAACATGGCAGTCATCCGGGACCTCATATAAGAAACAACCGTATATATTAGCTGATTTTAAGTTAAGAATTTGAGGCGAAAAGAGAGCAATAGATAAGGTCTAATCTCTCAAGCTAAGAAGGAATTGCAGTAAGCTTATTTCTTCTAGCCCTTATCTATCACTCTCTCAGTAAGCAGTGCCTCAACCATACTTCATTAAGACCTCCCCCTATTTAAGAGGAGTAACTTTGAAAGTCATGTCAAATACATCCCTAGTATGGTCCGAGAAAAACAAAAAACGAAAAAAAAACTGTGCATCAAAAATGCAACAACACAGGAATGTCCAATAGATGGGCGTTTTCAAAAAAACATGGTGTTTAAATTGTAAAAACAACACAAAAGCAACACTATTTTTTACTGTTTTATCCCCATAAAAGCGTACTGATCCATACAAGTAGAAACAGCACACCCAATAAAACAGTGGGGATTGTTGCTAATAAACCAATAGTAAAGAGATATGCAACCAAACCAAGATAAAAAGAAAGGGCTCCCACATAAAAAAGAATAGTTTTTTTATGCCAGTCGTGAGCAAGTAGATAGCTCGAAAAATGATCTAAACTACCCTGATAAAAAGGAATTCCTTTTATCGTCCTTATAAGAATAAGCGAGAAACATTCCAGTAGGGGAATGGCCAAAATAATAATAGGAGTAAGATATCCCAAACGATTATATGTACCCCAATCGAATAAAAAGGGGATAGTTGCCAAAAATCCTCCTATAAAAAGCGAGCCCGAATCCCCCAAATAGATGCGAGCGGTCGGACGGTTGTATAGAAAAAAGGCACAAAGCGGCCCTAAAAATGCCGCAAGTAATATAAGCACTACCATATGATGCAAGTAGGCAGCAATCGCCACAAAGGTTATAGTGGCTGCAATCGCAAGTAGTGTGGCCAAACCATCCATCACATCAACTAAATTAAATGCATTAATAACCGTTAGGATCCAAAGCAGCGAGAGCGGCAGATTCCACACATTGTAAAATATATGTTCCTTTAGATAGAACCCCGCTTTTAAAAAACAAAGGGCAACAATAAACTGCCCAAAAAATTTTTGATATGCCCGCAGGGGAATCAAATCATCAATTAAACCAAGGAGTAGCAATAAGGTGGTACCAATCAGCAGAAAAAAGATTTGATTTTGAAACGGCATCGTGAATGCTAGTCCACATAAAAAACCACAATATATCGCAACCCCACCAAAATAGGGAGTCTCCTGGCTATGCCGCTTAATCTTCCCATCAGGCACATCCACAAACCGTAACGTCCGTGCAAGAGAGCACAAAAAAGGAACAAGGTACAGCGTAATAATAAAGGAAAAAATAAAAGAAAAAATGATTTTAATGGCGATGTTGCTCATACACTATCCCACTCTCACCAAAAACAGGACGTCTAATACTACTTAGGAAGGTTCATGAAGCATTCCACGCGATCATCCACTTCCCAATCAGTCATACCTTCTACTACAAATCCACATTCATACCCAGTATGGACCTCTTTCACGGTCTTTTTTTCCCGTTGCAAACTAGTGATTTTACCCTCTCCTATTTTCTGTCTGCCACGCCATCCCACTACATAGCCATCTTTGGAGAATCGCCCATCCTGTACATACGAGCCAGCAATCACCCCAATTCCCTTGATATCAAATACACGACGCACTATAGCTTCACCAATTTTTGTTCGTACTATTTCTATTGGTTTAGCCTTCTCTGCTCGCTCCTGGAGAGCCTCAAGCAGTTTGTAGATAATCGTATAAAGATCTATCTTCACTTCTCGTCGTTTAGCAAGTGATCGCGCATTTGATTCAGCTTTTACATGAAGCCCTATAATCGTGGCCCCCGTGTTGTAGGCTAATTCAATGTCACTTTCACTAATATTGCCTACACCCGCATACACAATACCAAAGCCAATATCTGATTTCTTAGTCAGTTTATTAATCGCATCAGTTACCGCCTCTTTTGATGAGTTGGCATCTGTCTTAATAATTATATTGATGGCATCTTCTGATATTGCTCGCGAAGCAAAAGAAATATGAGTGCGTTGTTGTTGTTTATCCCGTTTAAACTCATCTTTTGAAACAACCCGCAATACATCTCCAACTTCAGGCAACTCATTAAACCCGGCAACTAAAACGGGAATTGATGGGCCTGCCTCTTGGATAGTTTTTCCAAACGAATCCTTGATAGAACTTACTTTTCCTCCGGTTTTGCCACAGACAAAATGATCACCAACACGCAAAATACCATTCTGGAAGATTAAAGTGGCAACCGACCCTCTGCCTCGCTCCAACTTTGATTCCAACACAAAACCACGCGCATTGCCCGTACGGCCTGCACGAAGCTCCAACAACTCAGCCTGTAACGCAATCATCTCAAGAAGCTGGTTAACCCCGGTACCATCGATCGCTGAAATAGGAATACAAATAGTTTGACCTCCCCATTCTTCCGGAAGCAAATCGTGCTCAGCAAGTTGTCGCTTTACCGTTTCAATACGAACGGAATCGGCTTTATCAATTTTGTTAATCGCAACAATAATAGGGATACCCATTGTTTTTAGATGTTTCATAGCTTCAACGGTTTGCGGCATAATACCATCATCGGCAGCTATAACCAACACACCGATGTCGGCAACGCGCACCCCACGCTGTCGCATTTTAGGAAACGCTTCATGTCCTGGGGTATCAAGAAAGACAAGATTGCCATGCTCGGTGGCTGCTTCGTATGCACCTAAATGCTGCGTTATACCACCCTTTTCCTTGGCCACAACTCTTG
>JAUUXD010000037.1 GCA_030588705.1 bacterium
AACCAACAAGAAGGAGGCATCATGAAGAAAATACTATTCCTATTATTAACCCTATGCGCCCTTCCATTAACGATTACCCCTCAAATCGACTGTTTGAGCAAAAACAAGCAGCTTAAGGAATCATACGATCATAAAGCATATGGCCCGGTTTCCTGCACCTGCCCCTGTGATCAATATCGAGCCCAGGGATTACAGAGCGCCGATCGCAATAAATGCCTTGAATGCCTTCATTTTCATGATCCACGCCCTTTTATCTTCCTAAGCAAAACTTCCCCAAAACCAGCTCCATTATGGGAAAAATGGCATAAAAACCAACGGCACCTCCTGCAAGGGCTCATTGCCACCTATCGCGCAAAGAAACACCACAACAGCCCAACAGCCTAGCCATGGCCCATTGAGAGCTATAATTGAGCCTACCCTTTGACATTTATAGCCAATTATATAGCTTAATAAGGAGCAGTAATTTTTCTATTTGGGGGCATTATGAAAAGAATAACTACCTACTTTTACCTGTTTACGCTGATCTTCTCAGCAGGGACATCGATCGGCATTGTACGCATAAAACGCCTACGTCAGGCAGAAACTCCTATTGCATGCAAAACGAATCCCTTGCATACAGCCATGACCACACGAGGGAATGGGTTTGCAAACATAGCAGATGCGGCTGGTCTTTATTTTATGGGAAAATACCGCCCCACCTGGCAGCACGGTATGCAGCCAACTTCATACGACATAAACGCACAAAAGGTTCTGTTTGGGTATGATCTACAGATCGAACATATTATTGATCATGACACAACAGTACAGACCAAGCATACCCGTCCAACACTCTATTTTCACGGATTGGGAGACAATAAACATAGCGCCAAGCTACTCAAGGCATTTGGTGATGTGTTGCCCGGCGATGTGATTACGTTCAACTTTCATGATCGCGGCGTAGTAATCCCAAAAGTCCGTCACTCAAATCTAGGGCAACTGCCTGATGTTCTACCCGCTCTTTACACGCTCAAATGGGCAAAGGACCGCTTGAAAATTAATGAGATCGATCTGTTTGGCTATTCACGTGGTGGTGCAACGGTGCTCAATTTGATCGCCGTATTGAATGATAAAACAGGAAAATATGATAAAGAGCTTACACGTATTGCTATTGATGCCAATGAACGCAAAGCCCTTCTTGCTATGATCCAAAAGGGGTGTGTTACGCTCAACTGCCCGCTTACCAATGTTAACGTATCGGCTGAATACCGCTTTAAGGGATTGGCACCAAAAATTCTCAAAGCACTTGCTCGTGTTGGCCTGTATAAACTAGATGGTATTCAGGCAATAGAATCAACACAAACATTTGGCGATCTTAAGCTCAACATTCTACTTCACTTCCAGAATCGCGATACGATTGTATCAAATAAGAATGAGGCAGAACTCTATAAAAACCTTGCTCAGTACAATCCAAACAGCACGTACATCGTACTGGGTAATAATGGTGGCCATCTGCACACGCATGCTGCGCTTGCACACGCTATTCACACATTCAAAAAAACCTACGGAAGTTCTTACGATCCAGCGTATGATACGCAATACCATGCCACGCGCACATTGCTGAAGGATGCAAACGTACTTCTTCAGCCAGGAAATCGCGCACAACAGGTTATTGAAAACTACTACGCCCGCTGCCAAAAAGAGCAAGCTAAAACAACAAAGAGATAGATACTATTTTCTCCGCTTATAGCGCAGGAGAAACGGCAGCACTGAATCAGGATTGAGAGAAATGGAATCAATTCCATTTTTGATCAAAAAATCGGCCAGCTCGGGATAATCTGACGGGGCTTGCCCGCAAATACCAATAAATTTTTTATTCCGATGGGCCCCCTCAATAGCCATCACCATCATTTTTTTCACCGCCGGATCCCGCTCGTCAAATAGGTTCGCAAGTGTCGCTGAATCACGATCCACTCCAAGGGTAAGCTGCGTTAGATCATTCGATCCGATAGAAAACCCATCAAAATAGCGGGCAAATTCATCCATCATGACTACATTCGAAGGAATTTCAGTCATCATAACTAGTTTGAGCCCTTTCTGATACCGACGCAGGCCACAGTGGGCAAGGAGATCCACCACTCGTTTGGCTTCATCCACCGTACGAACAAAAGGAAGCATCACCATCACATTATCGAACCCCATCCCTTCCCGCACCTTTGCAAGAGCAGCCACTTCCAAACAGAAGGCATCCTGATACAGCTCATGGGTATACCGGGAGGCACCACGGAACCCCAGCATTGGGTTGGCTTCCTCTATTTCAAACTGATCGCCCCCTAGCAGATTGCGATACTCATTCGTTTTAAAATCTGAAAGGCGCACAATAACTGGGCGGGGATAAAATGCAGCGGCAATCATACCAATCCCCTGAGAGAGCGTATCAACAAAAAACTGCTGCTTGCTCGGATAAGCTGCCGTGAGATCTTCAATTTGTTGTTTCACTTTTTTATTCTTAATGCTTTTGGGCCGCAATAATGCCATCGGGTGAATCTTAATCTCATTCGTAATGATAAATTCGATGCGGGCTAGCCCCACACCAGCCACCGGAAGTTGGCCCACAGTAAAGGCGTTATCCGGATTTGCTATATTTACCATCAGATCAACCGGTGCTTTCGGAAGCTTTTTAAAATCAGTCTCTTTAATCTCAAACGGAATGGCCCCTTCGTACACAAAACCTTTTGCACCTTGTGAGCAATCGATTGTAATTTGCTGACCATTTTTAATCCGCTTGGTTGCATCCTTTGCTCCCACAATGGCAGGCCGATCAAGCTCTCGGCTCACGATAGCTGCATGACAGGTGCGACCACCCAAATCGGTTACAATGCCAGCAGACCGTTTCATCACCGGCACCCAATCAGGATCGGTCATCGTGGTTACGATAATGTCACCCTTCTGCACCTTTTTAATATCTTTTACGCTGCGAACCACCCGCGCGGTACCCGATGCAATCTGTTGGCCTATGCTTTGTCCGGTAGTAAGTATTTTTTTAGGATCAACCGACTTTTTTAATCGGTACGTTTTGAATATGGTTCCCGAGCGTTGCGCATGAACCGTTTCAGGACGCGCCTGCAAGATGTAGAGCTTGCCGTCAACGCCATCTTTTGCCCATTCCACATCCATCGGCATCCATCGCTTATTAAGCGAGGAATAATAGTTGTCAATCTTGTTGACCATACGGGCAAGTTCAAGCACCTCGTCATCCCGCAACGTAAACTGATGCTGTTCCTTTTTGGACACCGCAACCTGCTTAGTCGGATGGCGTGATGACGAACTATAGATAATCTTTATTTTTTTACTCCCCAGCCGCTTTTTGATAATCGGATCATACCCTTTTTCAAGCGTTGGCTTAAAGACAAAATATTCATCCGGATTGACGAGCCCTTTCACAATACTCTCACCCAGCCCAAAGGCTGCATCAATCATGATCACTTCTTTAAATCCGGTCTCCGTATCCAATGAAAAGGCAACGCCTGAAGCTGCCTTATCTGAACGAATCATCTTCTGCACTCCCACGGAAAGTGCTACCTGAAAATGATCAAATCCGTGCTCGATGCGATAAATAATCGCCCGATCGGTAAACAGTGATGCCATACATTTTTTACATGCTTCGATTAAGGCTTTATCACCTTTAATATTAAGAAACGTTTCCTGTTGTCCTGCAAAGGAAGCGGTCGGTAAATCTTCTGCTGTTGCAGATGAGCGGACCGCTACGTCGGACGCTTTTTGTTTGTACGATTTGCTCAGCTCACGATACGCGGCAGTGATCTCATCGCCGAGATCTTTTGGCATGTCGCCTGATGCAATCAATGAGCGCAATGCCCGCCCCACTCGTTGCAACTCTTTAATACTTTTCGGATTAAGACCTTTAAGCAATGCCCGCATTTTGGGGAGTAAATCATTGTACTCAAGGTAATATCGATAGGCATCTGCCGTTACCGCAAAACCATTTGGAATTACAATGCCTTGCGATTGCAACGCACTAATCATTTCACCAAGCGATGCATTTTTGCCACCCACCTGCGGCACATCGCGCATCCGCAATCTGTTAAACCATTTAATATATCGCATTATCTGCTCTTTTCTGCCCTGTTTTTAGGGCGTTGATATCTTCCAATAAGAACTGCTTTGCCTAGCGTATGCTCTTTCATCGCTCTTTTAAGGGCACTATGTTTCGCGGCAGTCGTTAACTGCAGTTTTGGCACATTGAGTGCATAGACAGTAAATACATAGCGATGTTTTTTGAGTGGTGGACACGGTCCACCGTACTTCGTCGCTCTCCAACTAGTGGTTCCTTCCACCGCACCGATGGATGATGCCTGCACATCTGCGGACAAATCGCGCACGTTGGCAGGAATATTAAACAAAACCCAATGCACCCACACTTTTCCACCAACGGCATCAGGATCTTCACATAACAACGCAAAACTTTTGGTTTCTTTTGGCACATTTTCCCAACGCAATGGTGGCGAAACATCACGACCATCGCAGGTATACTCTTCCGGAATGTCTCCGTTACGCGCAAAGGCGGAAGATTGCAAGACAAACGTGGTTACCGTTTTTGCCTTGGTCCCTTTTTTATACCCTCGTCTGCGAAACGCGTCCACGGAACAACTGGTTGCCGCGAGCATGCATAGGATCATGGCGAGATATGTTTTATTTGATATCATACGTTCTCTCCGATTGGCTCAAATAGCCAGGTTTAAAACTCCACACAAGTATCATCAGCTCCACGCGCAAAAATCAATCCCAATTTACATATCAGCCAAAATAGGCCATACTTCCCAGATATGTTATTTTTTTTCAACCTTTATACCACACAAGGAGTGATTGTATATGCAGAACAAGCCGTATGCGCAAATAATCACTGTTGGGTTAGCAATATTTTCCATGTTATTCGGGGCAGGCAACCTCATGTATCCACTCTATGTGGGCCTACAATCCGGAGCAAACACCATGTATGGCATGATGGGCTTTATTCTTACTGCAGTGTGCCTTCCGCTCCTTGGGCTTGTCTCCATGATCCTCTTTGACGGTAATTATGAAACGTTTTTTAAACGGTTGGGTGATTCGGTAGGCAACATCCTGATTTTTGCCTGCATGATCATCATTGGACCAGGGCTCGTAATTCCCCGCATCGTTACGCTCTCGCACACCATGATCGCACCATTTCTGCCTATACCATTCTTGCAAACCGTGACACTGCAATCATCATTTGCGTTTGCATTGCTCTTTTTGGGTATAACGCTTTTGGCAACGTTTCGAGAAAACCGGATTGTAAACCTGCTGGGAAAGGTAATCAGTCCTTTGCTTTTGCTCTCACTGATTATCATCATCGCAAAAGGCATTTTCACCGCAGACGTTCCGGTACCATCGATGGTTACTCCCTTGGAAACATTCAAATCAAGCTTCATGATCGGCTACGGCACGCTGGACCTTTTGGGAGCAATTTTCTTCTCCTCAATGGTCATACATATTCTTAAAAACACGATGGGCGGCACCGTTGGTTTTAGCCAAAAACGACTCGCCTTGATCGGTTTAAAAGCAGGAACACTGGGCGTTTCGCTCTTGGCATTGGTCTACATAGGCATGAGCACGCTAAGCATGTATCACGGCCACGGGATGAATGCAACGGGCGATCTATTTCGTGCACTCGCATTCCGCGTATTGGGCACCCATGGAGCACTCATCATTGGAACGGCAGTATTAATGGCCTGCTTTTCGACTGCCATTGCGCTGAGTGCCGTGATTGCCGAGTATTTCCAGCTCACGATATTTGATCGCAAGATCGGGTATGAGGCTGCATTGATATTATCACTTCTTTTGTGCATCCCGCTTTCAACGTTCGGTCTTGATTATGTAATGCAATTGACTGGCGGCCCCCTAGTATCAGGCATTGGATACCCGGTTATTATTGCAATTACCTCCTGCAATCTGGCGTATAAACTATTTGGCTTTAAACCAATTAAAGCACCGGTAGCAATCACCTTTCTGGTGGCCTTAGTGAGCTATATCTGGTAAATAACGCAGGGGCCGTAAAGGCCCCTTTTTCTTTCGAAACTGCCCTCTCACAACACTTATCACAATCTTTTTAATAAAAAAACAACACCGAAAACGCGCCGCTTTCCTTTACAATAGGGCTATTTTGACTATACTAAGCGTTGTCAAAAATATTAGTCCATACGTATTATCCTTTAGGAGGAATAATGAGTAAAAAGTTAGTTTTACACCTTGCCTTTGCATCAATGGTTTTGGGCTGCGCACCGATATCCGCTATTGATCTTCCTTCGCCTGAGCGGGCTGCAGGATTATCAATCTTTGGAGCGATGGCAGTGAGTACATTGGCTCTTATGCACAATCATCCAAAACCAGATTTTAAACAAAAAGGTGAATGGAAAGGACTCCTAAAAGTTCAAAATTTAATCAATACACAACTACGAAAAGAATATTTCCAAAATATATCCGATGTTTTCTGGACACGCTGGGTTGGCCAAATACACAAAAGTGGATATCTAGAATTAGATAAAGAAAACAATGCCGTTAAACCAACAAAGAAATGCCTTCCTTGCGGTGTAATGGGCCAAACAGCTACTTATCTCCATGAATTAAGCAAAGCTAAGGAAATGATATTGAGCCTTCTGATCGTTGGCTACTGTGTAAAAAATATCGACGAGGTAGAAACTTTCCTCTGGGAAACGGTAGAAAAAACATTCGAAGTAAAATAATAAAATAGCTAATACGACTAACAAACAGGCCGGGGTTTTCTCCCGGCCTGTTTTCTTGAAAGCAAATATGAAATCACGGATAGTAGTTTTGTACGATGGCGTGCACAACCCGGTATTTCAAAGCCAGGTGATAGAACCGCTGATCAAACAGCTTGATCAAAACCCGAACGATCGAGGCATCATTATCTCGTTTGAACGCACAACTATATCGCAAAAAGAACAACAAGCTCTTGTTGTCGATCCACGTATACGCTTAATCACTGTGCCCAAACTCCCCTTTCTCGGCACGCTCTCTTTGCACTACGCCACGCGCCAGCTTTCGCCCATTATGCAACAACATATTCACACTGCTATGATCACCTGCCGCGGCCCTATGGCCGCCTGGGTTGTGGGACACCTTAATCTTCCTATCCCCTGCATCGTGCAAGCACGTGGACTAGCCGCGCAGGAGTATCGGTACGCTCACTCATCAAAAATAATAGGATGGCTCCATCGTATTCGTGCATGGCAATACGAGCAGATCGAACAATGGGTGTATGGCGCGTATGCACACAATAAAAACGTAATGGTACAAACGGTCAGCAAAGCACTCAGATCATATCTCATAGAAACATTCAACGCCCCAGCAGATAAGATTATGGTTGCTGATCATGATGTTCCTTCAGCAATTTCACCAGCACAGCGATCTACATGGCGCACGGAGATACGAGAGCTGCTTAAGATTCCGCACCATGCGTACGTATACGTCTATAACGGTTCAGCTAAGCCATGGCAATGTCCCCAAGAAACGGTACAGTTTTTTGTGCGCGAGTATCAGAAAAATCCAGATGCGTTTCTGCTTGTGCTAACGCAGGACACGGGTACGTTCAAAACATTAATTAAACGTTATGCCCTTCCGCCAAATGCGTTCCACATCACGCGCGTTGCACACACAAAGATTTACCGCTATCTGGCAGCTGCCGATGCGGGAATGTTGTTGCGCAAACCACATATTATTAACTGGGTCTCTCGCCCCACCAAAGCGCTCGAGTATCATGCGGTTGGCCTAAAGATTATCCACAACAACACCATCAGCATGCTGAAGAATATCTAACTGTCGATCATCACCAACGCACGCACGTACAAAACCAAGAAAAATCGGGTTTGGCTTGCCAAGTCTACTTTTGAATTCTGGGTGCGCCTGCGTAGCTACAAAAAAGGGATGTGTATCGCGCGAAAGTTCCATAAACTCCATTAATTGTGTGCCATCCTCTCGTGTATGCACACCAGAAAAGCACAGGCCATTTTTTTCCAAAAGCTCTACGTATCGCGGGTTCACTTCATACCGATGGCGATGCCGTTCATAAATAATTTTCACCCCATCCGCATCCGCACCACCTTCATACAGCGAATAGACTAACGTATCGGGCTTGAGCCGCGCCTCATACGCCCCAAGACGCATCGTACCGCCGTATCGGTGGGATTTGAGGATCTCTTTTTGCAACGGCAAGATATCAATTATCGGGTGCACCGTTTCCGGGTCCACTTCTGTAGTATGCGCTCCTTCGAGTTTGCACACACTGCGCGCATATTCCACCGCAGCCAGTTGCAACCCATAGCACAAGCCTATAAACGGAATCTTATTTTTTCGCGCAAATGCGATTGCATTGATCTTGCCTTCTACTCCGGTGTCACCAAAGCCACCTGGAACAACAATGCCATCAAACTCTTTTAATGATGCCAGTTTTTTCTCATCGCCCTCAAACAGTTTGGCATCCATCCAGGAGATCACCACTCCCGTATTAAGCTCTGCACCCGCATGCGTGAGCGCATGACAAATACTGGTATAGCTATCCGTCATACTATACGCTCCATTGCTAATATATTTGCCGACAATCGCCACCTTCACCTGCCGTTCTGGGTGCTCGATA
>JAUUXD010000030.1 GCA_030588705.1 bacterium
ACCGATCTGCTTTTCACACTGCAGTATCGAGAAAAGCGGACCGTTATTGAAGGGGGATTTAATGCTACTATTTTTTCAAGCCAGGCTATTATTCTGCCCACTGAAACAATCAATAGCGATACATTTTATCGATACGGCGCGTATATGAGATTGTCCCACGCGATCTTGCAAGCATGGTTTAATAAACCGTTTATTTTCAGTGTTGGGTTTGGTGCAAACCGTTCAAAAAAATTTGATTTGAAAACATTCACGGGATGGATTTCGGGAAGCATTGTTTTTTAATGGAAGAAGGGCACCATACAGGTTGAGTTGTATGGCGCCCTTATAGTTTTAGTTCTTACAATCCAAGAAAGCTTTTAGCGTTTGCTTTCAGCTTCGATGCAGCATTATCAAGGCTTTCTGCTGCCTTTTCCATTTTCTTCTTGGCGGCAGAGATATACTTCTTAGCAATGATCGCTTTGAATCGCAATTTAAACCGCTGCCTGTTTCTAAAGCTATCGGGATATATATACTGAGCAAATGCATCATCAATGTTGGTAGCAATTAAAAAGCCAAACTCTTCATTCGTAACAATCTTTTGCTTAGGCATCAGACCAGGAAAATCGGTTTTGGTTGCCCATTCGAACCCTCTAATTAGTCTATTTTCACCAACCCAACCTAAAAGACCAACAATTACTGTCGCGACATTCTCGTACTTTGGATCGATATTCGCTTCTTCGATCGCCTTCTGTGTTTTATCAACATGTAGGGCAACAGTTATTGCAGTCCCAATCGCTGCTGCAAGAGCAACACCGGCAGCAATTTTGCCTCTGTGTTTTTGCAAAAAAGCGCGCACCTTACCCGGCTCATCCTGCTTTGCAAGCGCAGGTGCAACCGTTGAAAATGCGATCGTACATGCAAGTAATAGCTTAAGACCCTTCATCATACTTCTCCTTTTAGTTATGGGCACCTCTGCCCAGTGTTAGTAAAATCTTCCTACCGTGTCCTTCGTAGCTTGCCGAGCCGAAAAGGCCCGGATAAGCGAAGTAGGATCACTACTCACCCTAGCCTATTGGAGAGAGAAAACGCAATGGTTTGGGGCATTTCTACTCATTTTTGCTCACAGGAGCATACACCGATATCCAGCCCTCCGATTGAAAAACCTGCCACTTTTTGCTACAGTAGTCGCCATAATCGCAAAAAACAAACGGAATCAACATGCCCCTTAAAAATAAACCCTCCCTTATTGTCTCACTCTTTATCACCCTCAACATCGCTAATGCCGCTCCCCCAGAGGAGCTCACCAAGAAGCCTTCCTCCGCCATTCGCATCGCTCACTTTAGAAAGCAGGCATTAAAGTTCGGCGAACGGGCACGGAAATTCGGGCGCCGCTTGGCCGGCACCAAGGAATACACCTCAGAAGAAATCGAATGGGCCCGCGCAAAAATATTCACCGTAGTAGTAGCCGGAGCTCTCATCACGGTGGGATTGTATCTGAAGCCATTTAAATCCTCCCTACATAGCCAGGATCCTAAAGGAGGAGCTACACCAAGCCCCAAAAGGAAAGGAGCGAAGAAGAAGAAGAAAGAAGATCCGAACGCTCCAGCAGGAGAAGGTGCTCCAAAAGACAGTGGCGGGGGAAAACGAGAAGAAGGTGAAGACACACCTCCTAGACCACCCAAATCAGAATGGCCAGGATGGACAGGGGCAGTAATAAACTGGTGGCATTTATTACCTGGAAAACTTGTGGAAGATCCTCATGGTGCTCGCCCAGAACTACGTGAGGTGCAAACTCCTGATTAGAACCCTTCTAAAATCATCCTCTTATCTGCTACCTTGGAGATAGAAGAAGAATCCAGATTAGTAGGGGAAAGGGAAAAGGATGAAGAAGCATGTCCGCCGACCTGTCCGCCGAAGCCTTGGCGAAGGAGGAAGCTCTTTGAGCGCAGGAGGGATCTCTCAATACATCGGCATTATCGTATCAATAACACTCCTTGCACATGGCACGGTTCTTTTTGGCAGTGAACCACAAAAGGGCCGATTGGCACGCGCCTGGAAGGCCACAAAAGAATATGCCAGCAAAGCAACCAAACGGGTTGGCCTCGATAATCCCAAAGAACGAGCAAGAAACACCATTCAAAACTATGCCAGCCGAGCGCAAGCTTCATTAAAAAAATTCATTGTCTGTTTAGAAGGAAAAGCGGGGTGCAGCCGAGAGGACATCAGAAAAGTACGGCTTTACACCGCTATTGTGATAACCGCTATCACGATTCTAGGTATCGGATATAAAGTTTCACAGAAACAAAAAGATGGAGAAATCGAATCTAAAGCTCCCCCAAAAAGACCCATAGACGAAGAGGAAGGGGAGAAAAAGATTACCCCAATAGAAGACATCGCCCGTAACGCCGAGAGCGGGCTATGGCAATCTTTCGCCGTAACTTTTGACTATCATGTAATACACTCCGATCTAAAAATAGATTGGAAATCAGATGAGGGGCACGCCATAGCGGAACGGGCACATGGCTTTTGGAATAAGTTGCCATCCAAAACGAAATTTAATTTAGAAAAATTAGGATTTCCAGCGAATGCCGATGAAAAAGAAGATTTGGAATCTATGCGAAGTAAAGAGGAGAATCTACACATCATTAAACGAAACATCGATTCTCTCTTAGATATAACAGAAGGACGCAGCGATGTGGACATTCAGAGAGCAATGATAGGGCTCAACTTCAGCGATTATCAGGCCCTCAAAGATTTTCTAGACGGCCCCTTGAGCGAATGGATACACAAAAACTGGCGTACATTTAATGATGAAACCAAGCAAGCGTTACAAAAATCAGCATTTATTCTTAATGAAGACGAGCGTACGGATCTCGCTAGGATTAAAGAATACCAACGAAGGAAAAAGCAAGAGCGAGAAAGAGAAAGAGCGGAAGAACAAGCTGAAGCGAAAAAACGCGCTGAAGTAGAAAGAGTGCGTCTAGAGATCGAAAGGCGAAGTAAAGCAGAAGCAGAAAAGCGACAGCGGCAAGAGAGGAAACAAGCTGAAGTAGAGCAAAAGAAAGAGACCCGACCCCCTTCCCCAAAAGAGCCTGAAAAACCTGCTGCCAGACCTCCTGGATCTACCGAACCCATGGAAGTTGAAGAACCCAAATCTTCCGAACCTGCAGCAGAAGGATGGGGGGCATGGATTGCTAACTGGTGGAATCCACCACCTTCTGAATAAATATCCCGATATTTCCCCAGGGGAGACCCAGGGAAAACCCCTTATTCTAGGCAACTTTCTCGCCCAAACCCTTGATTTTGCTAAGCCAGTTTTGCTACGGTGGGGGTAGTGAAAGTATAACCTATCTTACACATCAAAACCCCTGAGGAGGGACACATGAAGAAGAAACTACTCGCTATCGCTCTGATAGCATCACTAACCGCAGGATCAGCACTGCAAGCAAAAAAGAAGGCGGAAAAGCCTGCTGATAAACGGTGGTATACGACCCAAACGATCATGCCCGAAAAGCCAATCACCGATCCTAAGAAGCTGAACAAGCAGATCCGTAATGTAAATAGAAAGGTACGGAAGACCGTACAAAAGAGAAACCGCTATATTGCTGATCGTACACGAGCTGCAAATAAGGGTGACCAAAAAACCGTAAACGAATTTACCGATAAAATTCGGCATAAGAATACTAAGATTGTAAAGCATATTGCCCTGTTGCGTATGTATACGTTGCGCTTAGCAGCTATTAAAGCGGCAGAAATAAAGAAAGACAAAGCTAAGAAAGACAAACCTAAAAAAGCCAAGAAGAAAAAGGCTAAAAAGGTAAAAACCAAACGAGAAAAAACCGTAAAGACGAAGAAATCTAAGTAGTAATTCCTCCTATTTAACGGAAGTGGAGAGAGTCTGGCGACTTCGCCTGGCTCTCTCTTTTTTATGGAGAAAAAGGCTGTAAACACCGCTCCTGGATCATGAAAATAAAGACCCACTTTACCTATTTTGGAAATTACTGCGTAAAACTCTTGGTTTCCGGCTCCTCTCTATGGTAGGTTGGAGGTAGAGGAATACTAGAAGAAGTTCAAAAACAGACCACAAAGGAGAATGGTATGAAGGATAACAATGCATTAGTCGTTACTATCGCACTTTTTGTTGCCCTGCTCTTTCTAAGCAGTACCGCATCAGAACGTAATCTCAAAGCCGCAAACCGACCAGCTTTCTGGGGATCGGCACCAGAACCAAAGCAAGCCATCAAAAAGCGCCGATCAACAAAGGGATTACACGAACGCTTCAATCGATTTTCAGAAAATAGAAACAAAATCGACAATGATATAGCAGAAAAAAAACGACAAATCAGACGGGGCACCGGATCTAAGAAAGAATCGTATAAGCGCCAGCTGCGCCGATTACAACAACGCCGAGACCGCCTCACGAGAAGAATTGATCAAATTTCTACTGATATTGAACGCATAGAAGGAACCAAGTAGCTATCTAGGGAGAAAGCTACGCAAACAAACAATCTAGAGGAGAAGAAGTATGAAGAACCAAAAAGCAATCGTCATAACCGTTGCACTGTTTCTTGCACTGATCAGCTTGAGTTGTGCCGCATCACAACATATAAGTGGCCTGCCAGTTCAACCAACCCCAAGAATACAACGCGTACAGCGCGGGGAACTCGGTGGCTTGCCAGTCCAACCAGTCCCACGCTTACGACGTATACAGCCCCAACAACCACATCCATCATTCCGACAACGGCTCACGAAAAAACAACGGATTGAAAAACTAGAAAAGCTAGTTGATTGGTATAAAAAAGAAGTAGATAGATTTGAACAGCTCGTCAAAGATACTCGTAAACAGATTCGCGAGGTTAAACGTAGCAAGTAACGGTAAAAAGAAAAAAGGGAAAACGGTATGAAGAACCAAAAAGCAATCGTCATAACCATTGCATTATTTCTTGCATTGATCAGCTTGAGCTGCTCAGCTTTACGACCAACATATCCTGGATATGTTGGAGGGTACGGATTAGCTCGAGTATCCGCACCAGGAACTCAGAAATTTGCACCAGGCGAACAAAGCAGATGGGGATCACCACGAGAAAGAGAGCTCCGCAAACTCATTGGCAAAAATAACATTCGCATTCGGCAGCTCGAACAAACAATCGAGCAATCAAAAAGCACGCGTCTGTCCCCTGGAACCATGGGAACCGTCCGCAAAGAGCTTAATCAGCTGAAGAGAGACAATAAACAATATCAACGTGAACTGAACGATCTTAAAAGACAAGGCCCACCTAGAAAGCGACCTCGAAACTGAATAAAGCCGAATCACTCAAAACAAGGGTAACGGTATGAAGCCCATTGAGGTGCCACGTATCATGAAGAAGATAATGTTTGCAGTCAGCTGTTTGTTGCAGCTTTATGGCTCACTCAGTGCAAAAACTCCTTATACAGAACGCAAGCAGCATATAAAACATATTATGCAGCAAATCCAAGCGTTAAATAAAAAAGCTGACACGATCATACAGCAACGAGACAGGCTGACTGCACACCTCAGAGAACAACAAAAACAATATAGGACGGAATCATGAAGAACATGTTTAAACGTATTATGCTCCTAAGCATAGCCTCACTCGTCGCTCTCAATGTGGGAACCATAGAACCCGCATCTCCTTCCAGCATCGCATCACGCCTTAAAGTTACTGGTCAACAGTGGATGAACGCTCTCCAACAATATTCACCCAATATGACCCCGCAACAAAAACAACGACTCATCACACTGACTAAAAGAACGAGCAAATTGATTGCCGTATTTCTTGTTTCTCTTGTCGGTCTCTACGCCATAGGAAAGTGGAGCAAAGAAAGAACTGAAGGAATACCAGAGGCATTCCCAAGCCGCGAAGCGTTTCTTGAAGAGGAAGCTGAAGTTGGCGAACCCGCTCCTGCTAAAGAGGAGAGAGTTGACGTTAAAGAACTCTTAAGATCGGTACGGCCGGAAACACAGACTCCAACACTTCAAGAAATGATGGAGCGACAAAAAAGAGCAAGGGAAGAAGAAACAACCGGACGTAGAAGAGCCTATTCACGTTAAATAACTAGCCGTGGCACTTTTTATATTTTTTACCAGAACCACACGGGCAGGGATCGTTCCTGCCCACTTTTTCGCCCTGGCGCTGCACAGGTTTCTTTTGCGAGCCCTCTTCTGATTCACCTGAAACCAAATTCATCTCATCCAGTTCACGTTCACGGCGCGCCTCGAATGCTCGTTCATCAAACTGCTCAAGGTTCAGATGGAAAATATGGCTCACAATATCCCAGCTGATTTGATTCATCATCTCGCGGAACATATCAAAGGCCTCACGCTTATATTCAATCAGCGGCGTTTTTTGACCCCATCCGCGCAACCCTATCCCTTCCTTCAGATGATCAAGGTTCACCATATGCTGCTTCCATGCCTGATCAATCGTTTCTAATACGAGCCATTTCTCCGCCTGCTGCACCATTTCAGTATCATACTGCTTGCGGAACAGCTCATAACGAGAAAGAAGGAAATTGATCAGATCTTTTTTGAAAACTTCTACGTTATCCGTGCCAAGGCCCGCTTCTTGAAAATCATCGGGCGAAAGCCCCGTGAGTTTACCTATTTCTCCTAAAATGGTCGCTACTTGTTCTGGACGAATCGTATGTTTCTGGCAATGGGCCAACACCGTTTCTTGCACGATCTTAATAATAAAATCACGTACCAGCTCATAAATACGTTGCTCACCTTCAAGCGCATCTCGGCGATAGGCATACACCACCTTGCGTTGCTGATTAAGCACATCATCATATTCAATCAGATGCTTTCGGGTATCAAAGTTATGTTTCTCCACCTTTTCTTGAGCTCGTTCGATCGTTTTGGAAACAAAGCGAGATTCTATAACCTCATCTTCCTGCATGCCAAACCGCTCCATATTCTTTTTGAGGCCACCCCCAAATATTCGAATAAGATCATCTTCTAAAGAAATATAAAAACGAGATTCACCCGCATCGCCCTGACGGCCTGATCGACCACGAAGCTGATTATCGATACGCCTACTCTCATGACGTTCGGTCCCTAAAATATACAGCCCTCCTGCTTCCTTTGATTCAGGAGCAAGCTTGATATCGGTACCACGGCCTGCCATGTTCGTTGCAATCGTCACCCGTCCAGGATGCCCCGCAAACTCAATAATTTCTGCTTCACGCTCATGCTGTTTAGCATTCAGCACTTCATGGGGAACACCAGCCGCTTTCAAAATACTGCTCAAAAGTTCCGACGTTTCAATCGCAACGGTACCAATCAAAACGGGCTGCCCTTTTTTATGTCGCTCATTAATATCGTCTACAATCGCTTTATATTTCGCATTCTTGGTCAAAAAGATCAGATCCGCCTTATCTGAACGGATCATAGGCATGTTCGTGGGAATAGATACCACATCAAGCCCATAAATATTATGAAACTCTTCCGATTCTGTGGAAGCGGTACCGGTCATACCAGCCAATTTCTCATACATACGAAAATAGTTTTGAAGTGTAATGGCAGCTAAGGTGTGGCTCTCTCGTTCAATCTCCACTCCCTCTTTTGCTTCAAGTGCCTGATGGAGCCCATCACTGTAGCGTCGACCCGACAATACACGGCCAGTAAACTCATCTACAATAAGCACCTCACCATCCCGCACCATATAATCAACATCGCGCTTAAATAGAACATGTGCACGGAGTGCCTGCTGCATATGATGGAGGAGGTTCATATTTTCAACCGCATACAGATTTTCAACCTGAAACGCCGCTTCCACCTTATCAATGCCAGCCTCAGTCATTTGCACTGAACGAGCTTTTTCGTCGACCTCGTAATCTTCTTCCTTTTTCAAACGCACCGCAATCTTATTCGCATCAAGATAGAGACGGCTACTCTCTTCAGCAGCACCGGAAATAATAAGTGGCGTACGAGCCTCATCGATCAAAATAGAATCTACTTCATCAACAATTGCATAAAAGAGCGGACGCTGCACGTAATCCTCTGCGCGGAATTTCATATTATCGCGCAGATAATCAAACCCAAGCTCATTGTTGGTAGCGTATAAAATGTCCGATCGATATGCCTTTTTTCGCTCCTCGTCCTCCATATTGTTTTGCAATGAAGCAACTTCCATGCCAAGGAACGTATAAATAGGGCCCATCCATTCAGCATCACGTCGAGCCAAATAATCGTTCACCGTCACCGAGTGCACCCCGTTGCCAGCAATGGCATTGAGATAGAGCGGTAGAGTAGCAGCCAGGGTTTTACCTTCACCCGTTTTCATTTCGGCAATTTTTCCTTGATGGAGCACCATACCGCCAACCAACTGCACATCAAAGTGACGCTGGCCGAGCGTTCGCTTGGCAGCTTCTCGCACCGCGGCAAATGCTTCTGGTAGCAGATCTTCTAAGGTTTCACCTTGAGAAAAACGCTTGCGAAACTCATTTGTTTTTTCGCCAAGTTGCTCATCAGAAAGTGCTTCCATGGCAGGCTCTAAATCATTAATTTTTTTAACCGTCGGATGCAGCTTGCGCAACTGGCGCTCATCCGACGTACCTAAAATTTTAGAGAGTAATTTCGTAATCATATAAATATCCTTAAACCTCCGATTCATAGGGAATCTCAAAACGTCCAATCACTATAACACAATTGATTGAGACGCTCAATCGCCGTATTACTTTACTGCAACCACCGTCATCTGGCGTCCCTCAGCAGAAGCTGTTCCCGCCTGAGTTGCTCGTCGATGAGAGCAAAAACGATGATCGCATACGGTGCAACTGTTGTAGTTCAGACGAATCTGCGATTCCTGAATTCCCATCTCCAAAAGCTGCCGTTGCACAAAGCCGGGTAGATCAAAGTAGGTGGTTCCTGCACGCCGTTCTAATACAGCATCCGCAAATGAATAAGGGGCAACATAGCGCCCAAATGCATCATCAACTTGATAGCAACATTGCTTGGCACTCGGGCCGAAAAAAAAGAGAGTGTCGGTAATCATTGTGCCGCATTGCTCATGCATCATTTGAAGCATGGCATCGACCACTCCCGCAACCGCACCACGCCATCCAGCGTGCGCAATACCTGCCACATGATGCGAAATGTCATAGCAGACCACCGGCAAGCAATCGGCCGTCATGACTCCAATACCAAAATGGGATTCTTGGGTAATTAAAAAATCACCTTCTATTACGAAAGGATCTATATCTTCTATAAGTTCACGAGTTGCCCGCATCCCGTTCGTTCCATGTACCTGCTTAAGAAATAACAGGTGATCAATATCTAACGCGTTAGATATTGCTTTTGCGGGAGGATGGTTCATCAGATCAACTGCTTTCCACTGCTGATACTGCGCGGGATACATATGATCCTTCGCATCACCAAAGTAGATCGAAAATCGAACATCATCATGAATCATGGCAGGGGACCCAAACTACCTATATCAATATTCGTGACGATCAGCATCACGAACACCATCTCTGCTGTTCAAATTAACGGTCACCTGCGTTGGCGGTGCTGCCGGCTTTGCCATGGTAGCCCATGCCTGATGATGCATAGCATTTGCCTTTTCGCGCTCAGCTGCCGCTTGTTGTGCAAACGCTTCCGCTTTCATACGCTCAGCTTCTGCTTTTTGGCGCATTGCATCCACTCGCTCTTGCTCAAGCTGGTGTTGTTTTTGTAAGCGAAGTTCCTCTTTATACTCCGGCAAACTTGCCGCCGTACCGAGCAAACCAACGAGTGATTCGCACAAACGTTCTGCCTTACCATACAGCACATCATAACGATGAGCATTACTCATGCGGCATTTAAGCCCATCAATGTCTCGTTTGAGAGTTTCGGCAAAATGAAGACATGGGTAGGTTCTATTTGTGTTTACCGATAGTGCCATAATAGCGCGACGCACTAGTTCTGCTTCATACACATCAGTGCGAGCATCTTCATAACAGTCAGCAAGCGTTTTGATATAGTGGTACAAATCAAAAAAGCTTGCATGCTCACTCCAGAATTGCTTGAGCAGTTTTAATTTCAGTTCAAGTGGCTTGATGTCGCTCATAAGAGCGCGCATTTCAACAATAGTTGCATCCCTTTTCCCCGCATCACGGCGAACACGAAATCGCAACGTATTCCGCTCATTCTGCAGTGATCTTAGATCAGAGGCAACAGAAGCAAGCATCGTCACATCACGATGAAACGCAATGGTTGCCAAGTCCTGCTCTGTGTATCGAGAAAGCGTCTCCACTTTATCCATCAAATCCATACCTTTATATGCATCATTAAGCGTGTCATACAAATGCTGCGCTCTACGGAG